>JAGXRQ010000130.1 GCA_018335675.1 Bacteroidota bacterium
TCTTAATTTTACTCATAGTTTATAAATTTAGGGGTTTATCATTGCCCTATGCCTGGTGGTTTAGATTGTAAACTCTCTTATACGGCATCCAACTGCCAATTGGGACTCTTTAAACCACCTAGTGTCAGACTTATTAGTGATGTTTTACATCATGGTTCTTACGACATAAAATGCATGGGCAATGCCTAAATTTAATAATTTTTCTCCAGTTATTCGTTTAGGGGCAATATTGGGTATACTGAGGGACTTATTACCTTATTATTTACGATATTTGCAGAAAATATTTCAACGAAAATGAAAATTGAGTATAATAATCTGTATACACATTATGTGTTTACAACCATGCACCGATTACCTCTTATTCCTACAAAACATCGAATAAGAATAGAAAAATATATTACAGGAATTGTAAATAATAATTCATCAAAACTTTATGCTATATATGCGAACTCTGATCATTTACACTTTCTTATTTCCCGTGCACCCAATATATCTGATGAAAAACTAGCAACAATTGTTGCTGATAGTTCGGAAAAGTTTATCAATCAGAATAAATTAGTGAAAGGAGAATTTGCCTGGCAGCAGACCGCATCAGCATTCTCTGTTTCAAAGGCAGAGGTTAACAAAATATGCAAGTATATTCTTAATCAACCGGAGCATCATAAAAAAGTAAGTTTTGAGCGGGAGTATCAAAATTTCATTAAACATTATCAATCAACAATTAAAATTGAACATTGATAAAAAATCTTTAATAAGCTAATAAGGTTGCTGGTTACGGGTTTGTATTTTTGCTACTAAGGTTTTAAAAGAAGGATAAGGTTTGCTTTGAATCACATAACTGCAGGTAAATGATTAAAAGAACCAAATCTAAAAAGTATACTTTAATATGGTTAATTGTTGATTGCGACTTTACGCGAAATTAACAACAAAAATCACCCAGCGCATCAAATATGGAAATACCCCTAAAAAATCAGCATTAACAAAGTTGTAATTGGAGTCTGACATATCCGTAAATTATTTTATAGTACTTTTGTAATTACTTCAATGATTAAGCGTTTCTCTAGTATGAAATTGTTCAGGAAAATATTTGTTTTTTTAGCTTTAATGGTTCTTCTTCAAAATTCTTGTAGGAATGATTATAAGCATCCTGTACCCGATGTTTATGTCGATCTTTTAGTAAACATCAATACTCATTACGAATTGCAAAATGTAAACGGCTTCATTTACAAAAATGATTATGGGTTTAATGGTATTGTAATTTTTCGCTATTCATTAAATGAATTTATGGCTTTCGACAGAGCTTGTCCCCATCATCCTTATGAATATGATTGCAGAATTGAAGTGAAAGAACCTCCTTTGGCAATAGATGAGTGTTGCAGTTCTAGATATTTATTGTTGGATGGATCCGTCGTTGACGGGCCATCCAAACATCCTTTAAAGCAGTATAGAACCTTTTTTGATGCAGAAAGAAACTATCTGCAAATAACTAATTAGTATCTGTAATGTTCCGGCTTGTATGGTCCTTCAATTTTTACACCTATATAATCTGCTTGATCTTTTGTGAGTTTTGTAAGTTTCACTCCGATTTTTTCAAGGTGAAGCCTTGCTACTTCTTCGTCAAGCTCTTTTGATAAGCAATACACACCAATTGGATAATCCTTTTTCCAAAGGTCTATCTGCGCCAATGTTTGATTTGTGAAAGAGTTACTCATAACAAACGATGGATGTCCGGTCGCACAACCAAGGTTTACAAGTCTGCCTTCAGCTAAAATGAAAATCTCATTACCATTTGGCATTATATATTTATCAACTTGTGGTTTAATATTAACTTTTTGAATTCCTTTTGTTTGCTCAAGTTTTTCAACCTGAATTTCATTGTCGAAATGGCCAATATTACATACAATTGCTTGGTCTTTCATTTTGGTCATATGATCAACAGTGATAACATCTTTATTTCCAGTAGTTGTTACATAAATATTTCCTTCAGCAAGTGAATCTTCTAGGGTTGTAACTTCATAGCCCTCCATTGCTGCCTGAAGTGCACAAATAGGATCTATTTCAGTTACAATTACTCTTGCACCATAGCTTTTCATCGACCTTGCACAACCTTTGCCAACATCACCATATCCGCATACAACAACAACTTTACCGGCAATCATTACATCTGTTGCTCTTTTAATTCCATCAGCCAAAGATTCACGACATCCATAAAGATTGTCAAACTTTGATTTTGTAACTGAATCGTTAACGTTTATAGCAGGAACCAACAATTCTCCTCTTTCCATCATTTGGTATAACCTGTGAACACCGGTTGTTGTTTCTTCAGAAACGCCTTTCCATTCTTTAACTACATTGTGCCACTTCTGGTTGTCTTCTTTATATGTTTTTTTAAGAAGCTGTAGAATTATTGCTTCTTCAGAGCTTGAAGCTTTTTTATCAAGATATGTTGGATCGTTTTCAGCTTTATAGCCCATATGAATAAGTAATGTTGCATCTCCACCATCGTCAACAATTAGTTGTGGACCTTTTCCTCCGGGGAAAGAAAGTGCTTGTTCGGTACACCACCAATATTCTTCAAGTGTTTCGCCTTTCCATGCAAAAACAGGAATTCCTCTTTTTGCAATTGCTGCTGCTGCATGATCCTGAGTTGAAAAGATATTGCAACTTGCCCATCTTACATCAGCACCTAATTCTACAAGAGTCTCAATTAATACCGCAGTTTGAACCGTCATATGCAAAGAACCCATTATTCTTACATTCTTCAATGGCTTTTCTTTTCCGTGTTTTTCGCGAACTGCCATCAATCCGGGCATCTCTTTTTCTGCAATTTCTATTTCCTTACGTCCAAAATCTGCAAGATTTATGTCTTTTACTTTGTAAGCTAGTTGTTTTTCTGATACAAGATTTTCCATTTTCTAATATTGTTAAAATTTTTGTGCAAAGATAATAATTATCTGCAAAGAACTAGACAGTGATTTATTAGACTTTTCTTCTTCTCATATAAGGAAATGTAAGAAATTATGTTTTATAAGTTTTTTATTTTTCTAATATGACCTTATATGTCTTATATGTTAAAAAAAATACCATATAAGGCATATAAGGAAATGTAAGGATTGATGTTTTTTCTGTTTTTCTTATTTTTCTAATATGACCTTATATGTCTTATATGTTAAAAAAATACCATACAAGGCATATAAGGAAATGTAAGGATTGATGTTTTTTCTGTTTTTCTTATTTTTCTAATATTACCTTATATGTCTTATATGTTAAAAAAAAATACCATACAAGTATGTTAAAAAAAAATACCATACAAGGCATATAAGGAAATATAAGGGTTAATGTTTTGTCGTGTCAAAAAATGTTAACAAATTGTTATATGGATAGAAATATTTTTACATTTGCAGCAAGCACGGGAAATAAATTTATACTAAAAAGCGGGACATGGGTCTTTTTTATAAAAAGGTCGTTAAGAATGCTTCTATCGGGGTATGGGAAATCAACGAAACTGTTGATGAACTTTACAACAAAGTATCCTTGTCCGAAAAGGAACAGAGCATTTATGATAGCTTAAAAACTATTTCTCGAAAGCGACATTGGCTTAGTTACCGACTTATTCTTCCGTATCTTGTAAAGCCTGAAGAACTTTCTGCAATTGAATATGATGAGTACGGTAAACCTTTCCTTAACAATGGCGTTCGTCATATTTCAGTATCTCATTCTGGAAAATTTTCAGCCCTAATAGTTAGTCCTAATCGCTCTGTTGGGATAGATATAGAAGAAGTTGACCCCAAGATATTTAACATAGCTCATAAATTCCTGAGCAAAAGTGAAGTTGCCTCAACAGTTGAAAAAAATGCATTGCAAAAACTTTTTGTAATCTGGGCTGCTAAAGAAGCATTATACAAGCTTTATGGAAAAAGAAACTTAATGTTTAAAGATAATATCCGGATATTCCCGTTTAGCTTCAAAGGATATGGCTCTGTGCAAGGCGAAATTTATTCAGAAGAGTTTACAAAAACATTCGATATTTTCTATCAAACACTGGAAAAATATATTCTGGTTTATTCGGTAGACAACTGATAATATCTTATTCATTACTATAAGTTTCTTCAAGATATTTCATATAATCATCAGAGATTTCATCAAAAGTTTTTCCAAATTGAGTGGGGAATAAGCTTATTATTTCATCAGATGAAACATTAAAAAGCTTGTTAACATTTTCAATGTCATAGTTTTGCCATAGGTATGAAATAAATGCCCCTGCATTCGGGCAAAAAACATCATCAGGTCTTTCCGGCTCATTGAGTAATTGCTCTGGAGTTAGTATATTGTTGTTATTTGAATGAAATTGCATCCATTCATTTATTGTTCTGGCTACAACTCTTTCTTCAATTTCATCGTAGGTTCTCCCAAACGATCCCGAAATCGCTACTGCATATCCATCATTCATCATTCTTGTATAATTGTTGCCAAGCGACCTATGAGTGAGCAAATGAGCCATCTCATGACATCCTATATAAGCATTTCTGTTATAAACATCTACATAAGAGGCCAATAGATATGTGTAATAAATAGTTGACCTTTCAGACATTGAATAACCTCCTGTATTTGTGCCAATAGCTTCAAGAGCTTCGTCGTGATTAAATAAATAAATCAGCACTTTTTCGCTGTATCCAAGTTTTAGCGAATCTCTAATAAGATAATAATAGAAATTCTGATTTTTTAATATTGTGAATATTGTATTCTCATCAGGCGATTGGCTGTTTGAAAAATCTTGCGGACGAGTATGAAGAATTATATTTCCTGCTTCATTAACTTCCCAGTCTTTATGCTTATCTAATGATGCAAAAAAGTCGGTGCATCCTGATATAATCAAGAAAGTTAGGATATATAATATGCTTATTTTTTTGTTTCTCATTTTATTAAGTCCTATGTCCTATGTGGAAATACTAGTCTGCTATATTAATATTTATTCCAAGATAGATTTCGTTAAGCCGGTCCATCTTAGATGTGATAATATTATTTATGATTATTGAATTCTTTGAATTGCCATATCCAATCTGGCTGGTATTTCTGTACCCTGCACTTAAGGAAGTGGTCTTGAAAATCTTTGCGTCTAATGAAATATCCCAGAATGACTTATACGTTACAGGATAATAATTGTCTACTCGTGTTTCAGTTATATTATTATCAAAAGAATATCTTCCATAGCAAGTGTATGGCAGAAAAATAAGATAATGACCTTCAGCATTTAAAGTAAAAAGTTTTAAAAATCTCCAATTTAAACTTAACACCGGACCAATCCCGAAGTTAATATCTTCTTGCCTGATAAGATCATCCGATAGAAAATGAAGAATTCGGTTTTCGTATAACGCAGACGAGCTGAATCCATAAAAAAAGTTGACATTATATATGTTCCAAAGCTTGTTTAAGAAGTAATACCGTGTTTCATACCTATTGTATGAACTTTTGTCAATATTAATAAGATAGTTATTGCCTGTGCCATTGTCTGATGTAATTCTTGAAGGCAGAATTGCATTTATGCTGAAATTATGAATTAGCTTTTTGGGTTTAAAGCTATAATTAACATCCAAACCTAAAGCATTGCTGTTGAATGACGGATAGCCAATTATAAAAGGGAAATCGGGTTTAATTGTGCTGTAAGATGCATATTCCAGCTTTTTAAAATGAATAGAAAAACTGCGATAGTTATTTATATCTTCTGATTCAACAGCATTCTCTTCTTGCACAAATGCCAGCTTAGGCTGCAATGTTAAAATGCAGAATGAAATGTATAATATCAAATTGTGAATCTTCAATGTACTACCTCTTAATTAATAAAGCCACACTTTCTACATGATGAGTGTGAGGAAACATATCTACTGCCTGTATTTTTTCAAGATTGTAATTTTCACTCAAAAGTTCAATATCTCTGGCCTGAGTTGCCGGGTTACAACTAACATAAACAATTTTACCTGCCCCACTCATATTTAATTGATGCACAACATCGGGATGCATGCCTGCACGAGGAGGGTCTGTAATTATTACATCAGGAGTGCCATTCTCTTTTATAAACTGCCCGGTAAGAATTTTTGACATATCTCCAGAAAAGAATACAGCATTATTGATGTTGTTATTTGTTGCGTTTTCTCTGGCATGTGCAACTGCTTCTTCAATATATTCTATACCAATTACTTTTTTCGACTTATTTGCCACAAAGCATGCTATTGTGCCGGTTCCTGTATATAGATCATAAACAATCTCATTACCTCTAAGTTCTGCAAAATCGCGTACAATAGAATATAGAACATATGCCTGCTCAGAATTTGTCTGATAGAATGAATTTGGCCCTATGGTGAAATGAATATCTTCCATACTTTCATCTAAAAATGGCTTCCCATAAAATAGAATAGGTGTGCGATCTGAAATGCTTGGGTTTGTTTTGGGGTTTATTGTGTAAAATAATGATGTAATTTCAGGAAACACTTTCAACATCGAGGTTAGAAGGTCATTTAACACATCATTGTTTTCGCTTGAAACAATAAGATTCACCATAAAATCACCTTTGATGTTGTTTCTTATTATAACATTTTTCAACCATCCTGAATGCCCACGTAAATCGTAAAATTCAAGTTTTCTATTTAATGAATATTCTTTCAACCAAAGTCTTATTCTGTTAGATGGTTCAGGTTGAAGATAACATTTATTTATGTTCATTACTTTATCGAAGAATCCAGGCACATGAAACCCAAGTCCGCTGAGTTCAAGTCCGCTTTCTTGATCTAACATGTCGATAGACTCAAGCCATCTGCGATTTGTAAATGTATATTCGAGCTTATTTCTATAAAATGTAGTATTTTTTGATCCGGCAATTGGCAGGATTTGAAATTCGGAAGAAGGAATTTTGCCAATTCTTTCTATGCTGTCAATTACCTGTTGCTGCTTAAATTCTAATTGCTTTTCATATTTCAGGTGTTGCCATTTGCAACCTCCACAAATACCGAAATGCTCGCAAAACGGATCTTCCCTGAATTCGGATTTTTGATGAATTTTTGTAATAGATCCTTCTAAATAGTTTCTTTTTGCTTTAACAATAATAATGTCTACTATATCTCCCGGCGCTGCATGATTCAGAAATACAACCATATCCTCAATTCTGCATATAGCTTTACCTTCAGCTGCAAATCCGCTGATTTTTACATTTTTAAATTCAGCCTTAAAATACTTATGTTGTCTTTTCCCTTTCAATTTTGTGATTTTTTTAGCAAAGATACCCAAACAATTATTTTAAAATAATATTATCATTGAATATATGGGTTTGTAGAGACGCGTTGCATCGCGTCTCTACGCCACCTATTTCCTTATACTCTACCTCCCTAGACCCCTCAATTCCACCCTCAAACAAACTCGCCAAGTTTAAATCAACTTTAATCACGATACCACAATACTTAATCTAAAGTTTTAGTTTTCAGAAAAACAACCTTTGATATTACTTTTTTTATATCAAAGCCTTTTTCTATCTTTGCCGCAAATTCAAAAACTATTTTTCAATATAAAAACTATAAAATTTAAAGGAGATTAAAGTATGACAACAAAAAAGATCACTGCACAAGAAGCAATCGCATTGGAAGATAAGTATGGAGCGCATAACTACCATCCGCTACCTGTAGTTTTATCAAAAGGTGAAGGTGTTTTTGTGTGGGACGTTGACGGTAAACGTTATTATGATTTTCTTTCTGCATATTCTGCGGTAAATCAGGGTCATTGCCACCCTAAAATTGTTAAGGCCCTTACAGATCAAGCTCAAACTCTTGCTCTTACTTCTCGTGCTTTTTATAACGACATTCTTGGCGTTTATGAAAAGTATGTTACTGAGTATTTTGGTTTCGATAAAGTATTGCCTATGAATACAGGCGCTGAAGGTGTTGAAACTGCTATTAAACTTACTCGCAAATGGGCATACAAAAAGAAAGGAATTGCTGAAAATCAAGCTAAAATTGTTATTTGTGAAAATAACTTTCACGGACGTACAACAACTATCGTTTCTTTTTCTAGCGACCCTGATGGTTATGGCGATTACGGCCCATTTACTCCGGGATTCGTGAAAATTCCTTATAATGACGTTAATGCTCTTGCAAAAGCATTGGAAGACCCTACTGTAGCAGGTTTCCTTGTTGAGCCTATTCAAGGTGAAGCCGGTGTATTTGTACCTGATGCAGGTTATTTGAAAAAATGCTCTGAGCTTTGTAAAAGCAAAAATGTTCTTTTTATTGCTGATGAAGTTCAAACTGGTATTGCTCGTACCGGAAAAATGCTAGCGGTTGACCATGAAGGCGTTAAGCCGGATATCCTTATTCTTGGGAAAGCTATTAGCGGCGGTTTATACCCTGTTTCTGCCGTATTTGCTAATGATGATGTTATGCTTGTTATTAAACCAGGTCAGCACGGCTCAACTTTTGGTGGAAACCCAATTGCTTGTAAGGTTGCTATGGCAGCTCTTGATGTTGTAAAAGAAGAGAAACTTGCAGAAAGAGCTGAAAAGCTTGGTGAAATTCTTCGCAAAGAACTTAGAGCAATTAAATCTGATATGATCACTCTAGTTAGAGGAAAAGGTTTATTGAATGCTATCGTTATTAAGCCTAAAAACGGCAAAGAAGCATGGGATGTTTGCGTAAAAATGGCTGAAAACGGCTTGCTTGCAAAACCAACTCACGGTGATATTATTCGTTTCGCTCCTCCATTAGTTATAACCGAAGAACAACTTATGGAATGTGTTGAAATTATCAAGAAATCTGTTCTTTCTTTTGAATAGGATTGCTAAGTATAATAAAAAGGGGCAAATTGTTGTTTGCCCCTTTTTTATTTGTCTGAAAACGTAAATCAAAATATTTACTTTATTGCTTCATCATATCTTCTTTCAACTTCCTTCCAATTAATTACATTCCAGAAGTTTCCAACATACTCAGGTCTGCGGTTTTGATATTTAAGATAATATGCATGCTCCCAAACATCTATTCCTAATATTGGAATTCCTTTAACATCAGCCACATCCATTAGTGGATTATCCTGATTGGGAGTACTACTTACCTGCAATGCCTTGTTTGAATCTACACTGAGCCATGCCCAACCACTGCCAAATCTTGTTGCTGCCGCTTTATTAAACTCCTCCTGGAATTTTTCAAAACTTCCAAATTTTTCTTCAATTGCCTTTAGCAATTTCCCTGATGGCTTGCCGCCTCCGTTTGGTCCCATAATAGACCAAAACATTGTGTGGTTCCAATGCCCACCACCATTATTTCTTACTGCCATAGGGTATTTACCCATATTGGCAAACAATTCTTCTAAGGATTTTCCCTCCATTTCTGTCCCCTCAATCGCAGCATTCAGATTATTTACATAAGCCTGATGATGCTTTGTGTGGTGAATTTCCATAGTTGCTTTGTCAATATAAGGCTCTAAGGCATCGTAAGCATATGGCAATGCTCCTAATTCATGTTTTGTTTTCATATATTCTCCTATTTTATGTTTTGTTTTATTTGTTTCTGTGTAATTTGAAAATGACATTAGCATAAATACCAATGCTGATAGTAATGTAAATGATAATAGCTTCTTCATTTTTTTATGTTTTATCATGTTTATTTTAATCTAGTCTTAATAATAATAACAAGGGAAATTGGCTTTTGTTTAATGTAAAATGAAATATTTTTAACAAACAAATTGGGTGTATTTGTTGTTTTAATTTTACTTTTGCAAAAATAAACAAGGATATAAAACGTCTGTTTTCGCAAAACTGATGTTAAAACTATCTTCTATAAAGCCGTTTTATTATGTACTATCGTATTGAAGCAGAAAATTTAGCACAATTATATAAAAAAGCCGCATTACAGTTTGAAGAACTCCCCGCTTTTGCAGTTAGAAAGACTGCCATGGAATGGGATCCCATTTCGTATAGAGAATTATATGAGCAGGGACTGTGTCTTGCTACAGCTTTAATAGAACTTGGAGTTGATGCCAGAGATCATGTAGGGCTGTTTAGTGATAATCGTCTTGAATGGATTTTGGCAGATTATGCCGTTCAATGTTGCGGTGCAGCTGATGTACCTAGGGGCAGAGATGTGTCTAACGCCGAACTGATATACATTATTAATCATTCCGGATTAACTGTGACTTTTGTCGAAAATATCGAAATGGCTAAGCGTGTTCTGGCATTAAAATGTCAACTGCATAACCTAAAGGAAATTATTGTTTTAAAAGATGAAGAAAATATTCCTGAAGATGTACGCAGATTCAAAGATGTTTATCACATTGGTAAGGAATTGCGTGAAAAAGGAGACCGTCGTGTTGAAGAAAGAATGAATGGCATAAAGCCTGACGATCTTTTCACTTTAATTTACACTTCAGGTACTACCGGTACACCCAAAGGTGTAATGCTTACTCATTCTAACATAATGTCGCAAACAAGAAATCTTCCCGGCAAGCATAACTGCAACGATAGGTCATTGTCAGTTTTGCCTATCTGGCATATTTTCGAAAGAGTTATTGAAATGTATACATTAAGTTTTGGTGGATGTACTTTTTATTCGTCTGTCCAGAATCTTGCGGAAGATATGCGTAATGTTGAACCGACTTTTATGGCCTCGGCGCCTAGAATTTGGGAGAAATTATATGAAAGAATACTCAAAAATGTTAAGCATTCTCACTGGATGAGGCAGATTCTTTTCCATACAGCATATTTTCTTGCAAAGCATTATAAAAGCTCTGAATATTTTTTAACCAACACAAATCTTCAGGTTAAATATTTACCCTCCTGGAAAAGAATATTGCTAATGCCATGGTATTTCATAAAATGGCTTATCGTTATTCCTTGGTACGGGTTTTTTAATGCAGCTGTTTTGGAAAGAATTAGAATGGGTGCCGGTGGAGGTCTGAAAATTACAATTTCCGGAGGGGGAGCTTTGCCCTATCATGTTGACAAATTTTTTAATAATGTAGGAATCCCTGTTCTTGAAGGTTATGGTATGACTGAAACTACGCCTGTAATATCTGTTAGAGAAAAATTAAACCTTATTGTTGGAACTGTTGGTCCTCCCATAAAAGAAACGGAAATCAAAATTGTAGATTTGGAAACTTCTCAAATACTTTACCCAAATAGCAATTTGCCTTATAATGGCAAGATGCAAAGGGGTGAAATATGGGTTAAAGGTCCACAAGTTATGAAGGGTTATTACAAAGAGCCGGAACTTACTGATATGACTATGAAAGATGGTTGGTTGCGAACTGGCGATTTGGGTGTTATTACTCACAATAATAATTTGAAAATTCTAGGCAGGTCTAAATCTACTATTGTGTTAAAGAGTGGTGAAAATGTTGAGCCTGAGCCAATAGAAATGAGTTTGCTTCAGAGTCCTTATATTGAAAATTGTGTTGTGCTGGGACAGGATAAAAAGTTTCTAGGTGTGTTAATTATTCCTTCTTTACCTGATATCCGGTTACTTGGTTTTAAAGAATTGACCGTTAAAGAAATCCTGAATAACGACATCGCTATGAAAATAATCAGAAATGATGTGAAAAGAATAATCTCCTCTGCAAATGGCTTTAAAAAACACGAACAAATACGCTATATTGGATATCTTACTGAAAGCTTTAAAGTTGGGGAAGAATTAACAAATTTATTCAAACTTAAACGACATATTATTGAAAAAAAATACAGCACTCAGATAGATGAATTATTTAAAGAGGAGCTAAAAAAGTAAAGTATTATGGAATTTACAACTCAATTATTGTATCCAATAGATCAAGCATTACTGGCGCTAATGATTTTTGTTATTATGCTTGGGATGGGAGCCAGCCTTACAATTAACGATTTTAAAGCAGTTTTTCGCAGTCCGCGAGGCATTTTTATAGGTTTTGTTTCTCAGTTTGGCTTTATGCCTTTTATTGCATTTGCCTTGGGATACATACTTAAACTTGAACCGGCATTTGCAATTTCGCTAATTCTTATTGGATGCCTCCCGGGAGGAACTACCTCAAATATGTTTACATATTTTTCAAGGGGCTCTGTAGCATTAAGTATTTCTATGACTACTGCTTCTACAGTTGTGGCAATTTTTATGATGCCAATTCTCCTTAATCTATACTCTGTCGGTTATACAAGTCAAATTACAGCTCAGCTTCAAGCTGCTGGGTCTGATGCTGTCTTTGTTATTCCAACAGGAAACATTATCTCATCTCTAATTTTAGTTCTTGTTCCGGTAATTATTGGCATGTTTATTAGAAAAAAATGGGCTGATTGGGCAAAAACTGCTGAGGATACTGCCGGATTTATGGGTATGATAGTAATTTTGTATCTCTTATTCACAGCTTTCGCCAGACATGGCAAGTTGTTTTTGCAAACTCCTGTAGAAATATATATTGGAGCTATTTCAATTGGACTGGTAGGTTTCTTTTTTGGATCTATAGTGTCTCGTCTTGTAGGGATTGCGCCGATATTTCAAAGGGCAATATCTCTTGAAACCGGCATTCAAAACGGCCCTCTAGCGTTTGCTGTAATCTTACTTAGTTTTTCCGAACCTATACAAAGTCAAATGGTTTGGCTCGCAATTCTTTATTCTACATTTATTATAATCAGCTCTTCAATCATTACTCTGATTTACAGGAAAGTGGGAGCATTTGATTATGATATATACAGAAATACTCTGATACATAACAGATTGTTCGGTGAAAAATATTTTACTCATTATCCCAAAAACTTTTTGCCGAAAAGAATTGCAAAAGACCCAAGTCAGGGAAATGCTCCATCGCAGATAAGAGATTTACAAGGCAATCCTAATCAATAACTTTCAAGTAAGGTTGTATTTTTAGAAAAGTATTATCGTCAATCAAGTCTGATTTCTTGATGTCATCAATGCTTTTATATTTGCCGTGCTGCTTGCGAATCATTACAATTGAATTTGCAACACTTTTTGTAATATATGGGTGTCTGTTTAATTCATCAAATTCTGCAGTATTGATGTTTATTTTCCTTATTTGGTTGTCAGCAATTATATTATCTCTGATTGCATTATACCTTAATGTGTCCATCCCGAATACTTCAAGTAGCTGCTCCGGACAATGAAATCCTCCAAGCATTTCTCTGTATCTTATTATTCGATTACTGAAGACTTGTCCTATCCCTTTTAGTTTTGTCAAATCTATTGAATCAGCCTCATTTATATTGATTAATAATGTTACCTGCGAATTTGTTGTTTTATTTTCCTTATGAATATTAAAATGTTTTTGCTTATTAGATTTCTTAGGATCATTTTGCTCTTCTACAAATGACTCTTGTATTATTATGTAGGGTTCAATTTCATAATAAATACTCTCTGTTATACCATAAATTTTTTTTAAATCTTCTTTGCTCGAAAATATGCCGCCTGAATTTCTATAATTATTTATCGTATTGGAAACTCTTGCAGAAAACCCCATACTTATTAGTTCATCTAAGCTTATTGTGTTAGGGTCGAATGGTTTCAATTTGTATAAATTGCGAATTTCTTTCCCATTATGGTTTTTGGAAATTGTTGCTTCTTCAGATATTGTACTTACTTGTTCTTCAAATCCTTCAATTATTTTAAGAAATTCAGAATAATCTCTTTTTTCATTTTGAGACATACTTCTATGAATTGAAGGGGCTATTAATACAATAAACATTAGGAATAGCAAAACAATTATGCCGTTTCTTTCATTCCGGGTAAATGTAAATAAGTCTTTAAACATATTCTATTTGCTTAGTCCCATGTCCTTTGTTTTGAGGATTGGGATTCTGGGTTATGAAATGTCTTTAATTTTGTTGAAAAAATATCCGCAAAACTATATGAACAAATTAAAAAAAACAACAAAATAATGAAAAAAACATATAAAAGCCTATCGATTCACTACTCAAAATTCACGACTTGGGACTCAGGACTTGGGACTCAGGACTAATATTTATTTATTAATCTAAGCCAATAAGCATAATTTTTATATTTTTGGCATCTTTAGCGATAGTCAATTACCAAAACACAAATAAAATGAATCTTGAAGATAATGCTAAACGCGACGGCTTTAGCAGCAAATTTGGAATTTTGTGTGCTGCTGCTGGTTCAGCGATTGGATTAGGAAATATTTGGCGCTTCCCATACGTAGTAGGCGACAATGGAGGAGGCGCTTTTTTATTGGTTTATCTTGGATTTATTCTTCTGCTCGGTATTCCGGTTATGATGTCGGAATTTGTAATCGGACGACGTGGGCAAAAGAATGCCTACGGCTCTTTTAAAAAATTATCTAAAGGGAAATTTTGGCCATGGATTGGAATAATGGGTATTTTGGCTGCATTCACTATACTTGCTTTTTATAGTACAATAGCGGGTTGGACTCTCGAATATGTGTATTTAGCTCTTACAAATTCTTTTAAAGGATTAGGCTCAGAGGAAATTGGTGCAATTTTCGAAACCTTTCATACTTCTGATTTTATGCCTCTTTTGTGGCAAGTGGTTTTTATGATTATGACTGCATGGATTATTATTGCCGGCGTGAAGAAAGGAATTGAAAAATACACAAAAATATTGATGCCGTTTTTGTTTCTGTTGCTTTTAATAATTTTAATACGTTCGCTAACATTGCCCGACGCTTCAAAAGGCTTGGAATTTCTTTTTAAACCTGATTTTTCTAAGCTTACAACTAAATCTTTTCTTGAAGCGCTCGGCCAGGCTTTCTTTTCATTGAGCATAGGAATGGGAACTCTTATTACTTACGGCTCTTACGTTGATAAGAAAAATAATCTGGGAAGAATTTCATTTGAAGTATCAGTTGCTGATACTTTAATTGCAATAATGGCAGGCATTGCGATTTTTCCTGCTGTTTTCTCTTTTGGGATGAACCCGGCAGAAGGTCCGGGTCTTATATTTAACGTTTTGCCAAATATCTTCCAGCAAATGACAGGTGGATATATTTTTGCATTAATGTTTTTTGTTTTGCTTACTATCGCAGCTCTCACATCTTCAATTTCTATACTGGAAGTTGTTGTTGCTTATATGGTAGAAGAACTTAATCTGCCTCGCCGACGATCAACAATAATTGCCGCTCTTGCTGCAACTATTGTGGGTGTATTCTGCACATTGTCTTTCGGCGCTCTCAAAAATGTTGAAATCTTCAATAAAACAATTTTTGATAGTTTGGATTTTACAGCTTCGAATATTTTACTGCCTCTTGGTGGTCTTTTCATTGTGGTTTTTACCGGTTGGTTTTTAGGTTTGAAAAATGTTAAAGATGAACTTACTAATGGAGGCATTATCAAGGTTAGGTTGTTTATCGTTTTTGTTTTTATTATCAGATTTATTGCTCCAGTAGCAATTGTTATAGTATTTCTCAATAGTATAGGTGTAATTTAAATAAATTAATCATGGAGATAACTCTTACAATGGTTTTGGCAAGTTTAGTAGATTCAGTTAGTACTTTTTTTGATGGCTTTCTTGTAGGATTGCAATCTGGAATTGATTGGTATAACGAATATATTGGAGGATATCTAATTTTAGCATTGCTCGTTCCAACAGGAATCTTTTTTGCATTCAAATTTAGATTTCTCCATGTAAGTAAGTTTTGGCACTCTATTGCTATCGTTTCTGGAAGATATTCCAAAAAGGAAGATTCTGGTGATATAAACCATTTTAAAGCTCTGACAACTGCTCTTTCTGCTACTGTTGGTACTGGCAACATTGTTGGCGTTGCTCTGGCTATATATTGGGGTGGCCCGGGAGCTATTTTCTGGATGTGGGTTACTGGATTCTTCGGCATGATGCTTAAAATGGTTGAATGTACTCTTGGCCTCAAATACCGACAATTTAATCCTGATGGTACTGTCTCTGGAGGACCTATGTATTATATGGAACACGGTCTTAAGGATATCCTCGGAAAATATGCAAAAGTTCTGGCAATGGTTTTTGCAGGTGCTGCAATCCTGTGCTCTATGGGTACCGGAAATATGGCTCAAAGTAACTCTATGACTGATGTGCTTAATTCTGCTTATAACATACCAACTTGGGCTAGTGGATTAGTTATTACAGGTTTGGTTTTGTTGATTGTAGTTGGTGGTCTAAAAAGAATTGCTGAAGTTACTTCTAAGCTTGTGCCCTTTATGGCAGTGATTTATTTCTTTGCTGCTCTTCTAGTAATTGTTCTGAATATTGAGAATCTCATTCCGGCGTTCAAATTAATTTTTGCTGATGCCTTTGATTTTAGAGCTGCAACTGGTGGGTTTGTCGGTGGTGCATTTATTATGACTTTAACAATGGGAGTGAAAAGAGGGCTGTTTTCCAATGAGGCCGGTCAAGGGTCCGCTGCAATGGCGCATGCAGCTGCTAAAACTAAACATCCAATCAGAGAAGGGATGGTAGCAAGCCTTGAGCCTTTTATCGACACTTTATTTATCTGTACTCTTACCGCTCTGGTTATTCTTGTTACAGGTGCCTGGAAAGCGGATGCTGCAGGGGTTTCTATGACTGTAATTGCGTTTAGCGATGGTCTTGCTAAAATTAATATGAGCTTTATGGCAAATCATATTATTTCTTTTGGTTTGTTATTGTTTGCTTTTTCAACAATTATTTCTTGGTCTTATTATGGAACTAGGGCAGCTCAATATCTTTTTGGATTTAAAGCAATTAAGCCTTATTACTATGTATATGCTCTTTTTGTTTTTCTTGGTTCTGTATGGGGAATAGATCTTGTCTGGAGCTTTGTTGATATGGTAATTACTTTTATGACTATTCCTAACTTAATTGCTATTCTGTTGCTTACTCCTGTTATGAAAAAGGAAATTGACAATTATTTTGGGCAGAAGAATTATAAGATATAATCATTTTTAGCGTTAAAACTAAAATCAGAAAAATGAAAATCTTTGCAGTTATAAATATTATTAATAATGCAATTGCAAAGCCAATATCTTTTTTCTGTAAATCTGTTTTTATACCTCAAGCATTTAAAATCTGCATAATTATCCTCTTTTCTTTTTTGTCATTCTCAAGCCTTGCCCAGCAAAGAAAGCAAATTGAACTTATTCAGGCTGAATCTATGAAGTTCGACAGAGCATTGGGTGATAATGTTAGAAGGCTGCTTAATAATGTTATTTTCCGACACGAAGAAACCAAAATGTTTTGCGATAGTGCTTACCTTTTCCCTAATGAAAATCGATTGCACGCTTTTAGCAAAATTAGAATAATTGTAAATGATTCAGTTAATATATACGGAGATAAGCTGTTTTATAATGGAAATACAAGAATAGCTGAATTACACGGAAATGTTAGAATGGTAGATAATAAAATGACTTTAACTACAGACCATTTGTTCTATAATCTTGAAACTGATGTTGCTAATTATTATAGTGGTGGAAAAATTGTCGACTCCGACAACACTCTTACTAGTGTTTTTGGATATTATTATTCTGATTCAAAGGATTCTTTTTTTAAAAAGAATGTTGTGCTTGTAAATATTGAATATACTATGTATTCTGATACTCTTAAGTATAACACTAATACTGAAATTGCATACTTCTTCGGACCAACAAGAATTGTTAGCGACGAAAATCTTATTTTTTGTAAAGATGGTTGGTACGATACAAAAAATGACCTTTCTCGGTTTTCTAAAGATGCCTATCTTACAAATGGCGAACAATATATGTCGGGTGATAGTCTTTATTACGATAGAAAAAAAGGCTACGGCAAAGCAGTTAGAAACGTTTTTTTAATGGATTCAGTTCAGAATGTTATTGTTACCGGCGAATTTGCTGAACATTTTGAAAAGGAAGGTGTTTCTGAAGTTACAATCAACCCGCTAATGATTGTAATTGATAAAACGGATTCTCTGTTTTTGCATGCCGATACTTTGAAATATGTTGTCGTCGAAAACGAAAATAAGGAAAAGGTTAAAACTATGTTTGCTTACCACAAATCTAAATTTTACAGGCCGGATTTGCAGGGATTAAGCGATTCAATCGTTTATTCCTTTTCGGATTCTATAATATATATGTACCATGATCCGATTTTATGGTCTGATAAACATCAACTTACCGCCAAACATATTCAGATAAAAACTACCAATAACTCAGTAAAATCATTACATTTGTTCGATGCAGCGTTTATTGTTACTGAAGACGATTTAGCGAAAAAGTTTTTCAACCAAGTGAAAGGAAGAAAAATTGACGGATATGTTAGAAATAATGAGTTGTTTAAAATTGATGTTTTTGGAAATGGAGAAACAATTTATTATGTGAGGGAAGAAAATGGCGCACTCACAGGTATCAATAAAACTCTTTCTAATACAATGACTATATATATCGAAGATAAAAGAATAGTTAGAGTAACTTGGAGAGAAAAACCGGACTCATCACTTTTTCCGGAAAGTAAAATTAAAGAAGACGAAATGTTTTTGCAGAATTTCAAACTTCACTCAGACAGAAGACCAGAATCAAAAGAGGATATTTTTATTTGGAAATAAATAGATATCAGGGTTTGGAGAATCAATAATTTTTTTTATTTCACATTTTTGTCGGCTGAACATTATATATGTATTACAAAAATTATTTATGGTTAAATACGAAAAACACATATTAAATAACGGACTCAAAGTTTTGGCTCATCAGGATAAATCAACTCCAATTGCTGCCTTTAATATCCTATATGATGTTGGTGCTAAACATGAAGATCCTGAAATGACAGGAATGGCACATTTATTCGAACATCTTATGTTTGAAGGGTCCTCGAATGTGAAGGAGTTTGACACCGAGCTGCAAAATGCTGGCGGAGAAAACAATGCTTTTACATCAAACGATATTACAAATTACTATATGACCTTGCCGGTAAATAATATCGAAACGGCTTTTTATCTTGAATCCGACAGGATGTTCCACCCTCTGCTTTCAGAGGAAAAACTAGTAACTCAAAAAAATGTGGTCATTGAAGAATTTAAACAGTCATATTTAAACCAGCCTTATGGAGATGTTTTAATGTTGTTGCGTTCTCTTACATATAAAGTACATCCTTATCAATGGCCTACAATTGGCAAAAATATAGAACATATCGAAAAAATTCAGATGCAACATGTAATAGATTTTTATAATAAGTTCTATAAGCCCGATAATGCAATTATTGCTGTGGCCGGCAATATTTCACCTCATGACGTTTTTATGCTCGCTGAAAAATGGTTTGGAAATATTAAACCATCTGTTAATGCTAAAAGTATTCTTGCTGTTGAGCCTTCTCAAATTGAAAAAAGATTATTAAAAGTAGAAAGAGATGTGCCTTTTGATGAAGTATATCTAGCCTTTCACACTGTAGAAAGATTGAATAACAGTTATTATGGCATTGATCTGATAAGTGATATCTTAGGAACAGGAAATTCTTCAAGATTATATTTGGAACTGCTAAAAGAAAAAAAATTATTCTCTCAGGTTAATGCATGGGTGTCTGGTTGCACTGACCCCGGACTTATTGTTCTTACAGGTAGGCTTATTAAAGGTGTGCCGGTTGAAAATGGAGAAAAAGAAATTTTACAACTTTTAAATACTCTAAAGAATAAAACACTTGATAATAGAGAACTTCAGAAAGTGAAAAATCAAATAGAGGTTTCTAATGCCTATGCAGATATTAATGCGCTTTCTAAAGCAATGAATTTGGCGTATTACGAATATATTGGTAATGCTGATTTGCTTAACCAACAGAATGAAAAATATTTCGCGGTAACTCCAGAAGATATATTAAAATTGTCGCAAGAAATTTTTAATGATTCAAATATGTCGATATTGCATTATTGCTCAAAATAAGATTGTATGACTAATAGATCCCAAAAACCTTTAATTTCAAACCAGTTTGAAATAATCGCATTAAATTCGGAAAAGATTAAGCTTTCGAATGGAATGCCTGTATATTTCTTGAATGAGCCGGATCATGATCTTATTAAAATTGAATTCTCATTTAATGCAGGCACATTTTATCAGAATAAAAAGCTTACATCTGTCGTTACAGCAAATCTTCTCAAAGAAGGAACAAAACGAAAAACTTCAAAAGAGATTTCTGAAATATTTGATTATTATGGTGTTTATACCAGCTTCGACCCACAAAAAGATCTTGCTTCAATTGGGGTTTTTGTGCTTGAGAAGCATCTGGAGCCCGTCCTTAGCCTGCTTGAAGAGATTTTGAAAGAACCTTCTTTCCCAGAGTCAGAATTAGAAATATATCTCAAGAATTTAATACAACAACATATTGTCAGTTTAGAGAAAGTTAGTAATGTTGCGCGAATGCAATTTTCAAAATTGTTGTTCGGAGAAAATCATCCCTACGGGCAAACGCTGATTTTGTCTGATTTTGACAATATTTATAAAGATGATATCGAGCAATTTCATAAAAAATTTTATAATGCCAATAATGTGTTCTGCATTGTTGCCGGAAGTGCATCTGATAGAATTGCTCCAATCTTAGAAAAACATTTTGGGGGAAACGATTGGCTTGGTGAAAACAATTTTAAAAAGGAGATTAATAGTGAATTTCCTATAGCTGACAAACATCTTTTTTTTAAAGATAATGCTGTGCAATCTGCAGTTAGGGTTGGTAAAATATTTCCCGGAATCAATCACCCCGATTATCATAAAATTATGATTGCAAACGTTATACTTGGCGGGTATTTTGGATCTAGACTTATGAAAAATATTAGACAGGAAAAAGGATATACATACGGAATAAATAGCGCAATTGTGTCATTAGTGCATGGAAGCTACTTTTTTGTTACATCTCAAATTGGTGTTGAATTTGTCAAAAATGCAATTGAAGAAATTTATTCGGAAATCAGTATTCTTAGAACAGTTTCTGCAGATGAAGAAGAAATAAGTGTTGTGAAAAATTACCTATCTGGTGCTTTCCTCAGATCTTTCGACGGTGTTTTCGCCAAATCAGATAGACTTAAAGAATTAATTGCCTTTAACCTAGACGATTCTCATTTCTTTAATTACATAAACACTGTTAATTCCATTAATGCTGAGGAGATTATGAGAGTTGCTGATATGTATTTTAATGAGAAAGAAATGACTGAACTTGTTGTTGGCAAATTATAATGTTTGTTAACTTCATTAAATCATTGATGGTTCTGTATTTTAAATTACAACAATTATCTGTAAAATTTCATAATTTTGCAGTCAATTTTAAAAATAGTAATGTATGCAAAACGATTTTGATAAAATTGTAGGCGAAGGCCTTACATACGATGATGTACTCCTGATTCCGGCTTATTCAGAAGTTCTTCCCAGAGACGTTGATACAAGCACATATTTTTCCAAAAACATAAAAATTAATATTCCAATTGTTTCTGCCGCAATGGACACTGTTACAGAATCTAGAATGGCTATATCTATGGCTCAGGAAGGAGGAATTGGTGTGCTTCATAAAAATATGACAATAGAACAGCAGGCTGCTAAAGTATTGAAGGTAAAAAGGTCTGAAAATGGAATGATAATAGACCCTATTACACTCCACGAAGACGCTCTAATTGGCGATGCTCTTGCTATTATGAAAGAGTATAAGATTGGTGGAATACCCGTTGTTAATGATGTTAAGAAACTTGTTGGAATTATTACTAACAGGGATCTTAGGTTCGAGAAGAACATGGCTAAGCCAATTGCTGAGGTTATGACCAGAGAAAATCTTATCACTACTTCTGAATTTGTAGATTTTGAAGTTGCTGAGGAAATTCTTCAAGAACATAAAATTGAGAAATTACCGGTAGTTGATAAGGATTTCCATCTGATAGGACTAATTACTTATCGCGATATAATTAAGATTAAGGAAAGACCTAATGCATGCAAAGATAAAAGAGGTCGTTTAAGGGTAGCTGCTGCAGTTGGTGTTACAAAAGATACTATTGAGAGGGTAAGTGAATTGGTAAGAGCAGGAGTTGATGCAGTTGTTGTAGACACTGCTCATGGTCATTCCAGAGCTGTTATCGACATGGTTCAAAGAATTAAAAGGGAATTTCCCGAATTGGATGTTGTTGCTGGTAACGTTGCAACTGGCGAAGCAGCACTTGACCTTGTTAAAGTTGGTGCAGATGCAATAAAAGTTGGTATTGGTCCGGGGTCTATTTGTACTACAAGGATAGTTGCAGGTGTTGGTGTGCCTCAGTTTTCTGCTGTGTTGAACGTTGCAAACGCCATTAAAGGGTATAATATCCCAATTATTGCAGATGGCGGAATTCGTTATACCGGCGATATTGTGAAAGCAATAGCAGGTGGCGCATCTTCTATTATGGCCGGATCTCTATTCGCAGGTGTGGAAGAATCTCCCGGCGAGACTATTATTTTTGAAGGAAGAAAGTATAAAACATACAGAGGAATGGGATCCATTGAAGCTATGGCACAAGGTTCAAAAGATAGATATTTCCAAGATGTTGAAGATGATATCAAAAAGCTTGTTCCTGAAGGTATTGTTGGAAGAGTACCTTATAAAGGAACTCTGTCTGAAGTAATTCACCAAATGGTAGGTGGACTAAGAGCCGGAATGGGATACTGCGGAGCACCTAGCATTAATGATCTTAAAAAAGCAAAGTTTATCAGAATTACAAATGCAGGCATTAAAGAAAGCCACGTTCACGATGTTACTATTACTCGCGAAGCTCCTAATTATTCAAGATAATTTTTTTATGTAAAACTATAAATCTATAATTATGAAGTACAAGAATTTTTTTCTGTTATTTGGTTTAATGGTATTTTTTCTTCCTGGTTTCTCTGGAGAAAATGATGATGTATTAATTAAGATTAATGGGAAAAATATTACAAAAGCTGAATTTATTGCTGTTTATGAAAAGAATAACCTATATAATCAGGCAATAGACCCAAAAAGTGTTGAAGAATATCTTGAGCTTTTCATAAATTTTAACTTAAAAGTTTTTGAAGCAATTAATAATGGCCTTGATACTACCGAATCTTTTATAAATGAATTGAATTCTTATCGTGAACAACTTGCACAACCATATCTCAACGATCAGGTTGTTACAGAAGCTCTCATTAAGGAGGCTTATGAAAGGATGAAATATCACATTAGAGCATCACACATTCTTAAAACTGTTCCCGAACACGCTATGCCCGACGATACTCTTAAAACTTATCGTATTACTCAAAGAATAAGGGAACGTGCTCTCAGAGGAGATGACTTTTCTTTTTTAGCTATTGAAAATTCTGACGACCCTTCTGCAAAAGGATCTGCAGCTACTGCTAATAGCCCTGGCGCACCCGGAAATCGCGGTGACCTCGGTTATTTCTCCGCTTTCTCAATGGTGTACCCTTTCGAAACTATGGCCTATGCTACCCCGGTTGGTGAAATATCTGAAATTGTTCGTTCTTCTTTCGGATTTCATATAATCAAAGTAACTGACAAAATTCCTACGCTTGGACAAGTTCGTGCAGCTCATATTATGATTTCGGTGCCTAAAAATGCAGACGAAAAAATTGAGAAAAATGCTCAGGATAAAATTAATGAGATATATAATAAATTGCTTCAGGGAGAAGATTTTGTTGGACTTGTAAAGCAGTTTTCTGATGATAAAGGTTCCGCCGCAAGAGATGGAGATATTCCACCTTTTACAGCAAACAGAATGTTGCCTGAAGTTATTAAAGCCATTGCCGATATGACTCAAAATGATATCTATACCAAACCTTTTAGAACTCAATTTGGATGGCACGTTTTTAAAGTCCATGAAAAATCTGGCATTGCTTCTTATGAAGATATGTACCCGGAAATTAAAGCCAGAGTTGCTAGAGACCTTAGATCTCAAATAAGCCAGGATGTAGTTATCGAAAAACTAAAAAGTGAGTATGGTTTTGTGGAAAATGTTAAAAATATTGAGCCCTTCTTCAGATTAGTTACTCCTGAAATATTTGAAGCAAATTGGAATAAGGATAAGCTTAAAAACATCAATGAAGTATTGTTTTCGTTCGCAAATCAAAAGCTCACTCAACAAGATTTTGCAAAGTATCTTGAAGATACCCAGGTTAAAAGAACATCGGAAAGCATAGTGTCTTACGTTAATGGTAAGTACTTAAGCTTTGTAAATAAGTCTATAATTGATTATGAAAAGTCAATCCTAAATGAAAAATATCCTGATTTTAAGCTTATTATGCAGGAATATCACGATGGAATATTATTGTTCGAGCTTACCGATAAAATGGTTTGGTCAAAAGCAATGAACGACACTTTAGGTTTAAGAGAGTTTTTTGAGAAGAATAGGGGTAATTATATGTGGGATAAAAGAATAAATGCCACTATTTATCAAACGAGGGACCAAAAAGTTGCTAAAAAGCTTCGTAAAGAAGTTGTTAAGGCAAACAAAAAGGGATTAGATTTTCAAGTTGTAATTGATAAGTTTAATCAAAATTCATTGTTAAATGTTTCTGCTGCCAGCGGATTCTATGAACCTAAAGATCACCCTGCCGTTAGTCTTGTTGAATGGAAAGTTGGTGTTAGCCAAATTGTTAAGTTCGATGATTCATTTTTTGTAATTAGCATTAATGAAATTTTACCTCAGGAGCTTAAAAAGCTAACCGAAATAAGAGGTCTAGTAATTGCAGATTATCAAAATTATCTCGAATCACTTTGGATTAATGAGCTTAGAGGTAAATATAATATTGTTGTTAATCAGAAAGTTCTTAATGAAGTTAAGGAATTGTATAAAAACTAAATTCCATATCATGTTTAATTATAAAAATTTTATCGTAATTCTATCAGTGGCCTTTCTAGGCGCTTGTAACTATTTTTCTAAAACAAGTGAAAAAGAAACTACTGTCGCTAGAGTTTTCGATTCTTACCTTTATAAATCAGACCTTCAAGGAATTGTTGAACCTGGTGTTTCGCCTCAGGATAGTGTAATAATTACACAGAGATATATTGACACATGGATACGCCAGCAAATTTTTCTTAACGAAGCTAAAAGTAATTTAACTCCTGAACAAATGAATTTCGAAAAGAAAATTCAGGATTATCATAATTCTTTGATTATTTTCTCATATGAAACAGATTATATTAAAAATAACCTGGATACAGTTGTGAAAATTGATCAAATCCAAAAGTATTATGATGAATATAAAAATGATTTTAGACTGAAAGAAAATATTGTTATGGCTTCTTTTGTGAAACTTTCACTTGAAGCTCCTGATGTTAATATTCTTAGAAGATTGTTCAGATCTGATAATGAAGAAGACAGAATTAAGCTTGAAGATTATTGCGTGCAAAATGCTGCTGCATACCTGATTGATAATAAATCATGGATGGTTTTTACCGAACTGCTAAGAAATATTCCCCTGGAAGTTAATAATCAGGAGTATTTTCTTAGAACAAACAAAATGATTGAAATATCAGATGATTTCTATCGTTACTTTCTCTATATTCATGATTATAAGTTAAAGGAGAGCGTTTCACCTTTAACTTTTGAAGAAAAGAATATTCGGAATATTCTAATAAATAAACGTAAACATCAATTGATTAGTGATTTACGAAATCAGCTTTATAAGAATGCAATTAGCAATAATAGTTTTGAAGTCTTCAAATAAGAAATATATATCATTTATAAAAAATATCTTATGGTAAAATTAAGTCTTATATCATTCTTTCTGGTAATAATGTTTGCCGGAAATATTGCTAATGCGCAAGAAAAAGTAGTTGTTGATAAAATTATTGCAGTGGTTGGGAATTCGGCTGTTCTGGAATCTGAATTAATTGCTGAAAAGAAACAACTAGACGCCCAAGGTATAAAACTTGGAAATCAACCATTTTGTGTACTCCTTAATGATATATTATACCAAAAGCTTTTATATAATCAGGCAATAATAGATAGTGTTGAAGTAAGTGATGCTCAGGTTGAACAAGAATTAGAAAGACGATTGAGATATTTTATTCAGCAAATTGGCTCTAGAGAAAGACTTGAAGCATATTATGGTATGAGTATAGATGAAATTAAAGATGACTTCCGTGATATGGTTAAAGAACAGCAAATTAGCCAAACAATGGAAAATAAAATAAGCTCCGACATTAGGGTGACACCCGCTGAAGTGAGAACTTTTTTTAATAATCTTCATCCTGATAGTATTCCAATTGTGGAAATGGAAGTGCAGCTTGCTCAAATTGTAAAAAAACCACCGGTTCGCGCTGAAGAAATTGAAAGAATAAAATACAACCTTAACGAATATAGAAGTAGAGTAATTAAAGGTGAAAATTTCAATACATTAGCTATATTGTACTCAGAAGATCCAGGCTCTGCAAGAAAAGGCGGTGAGCTTGGTTTTTATGGCAGAGGTGAATTATTCCCTGAATTCGAAGCTGTTGCCTTTAGTCTTAAACCGGGTGAAGTTTCTGAAATTGTTGAAACTCAGGCTGGTTACCACATAATTCAAATGATTGAAAGAAGAGGGGAGAGTATTAACGTAAGACATATATTGATTCAACCTCAGATATTGGCTATCGATTTGGTTAGAGCAAGACAAGAACTTGATAGCGTTAAAACATTAATTGTTAATGGTGAAATGACATTTGCTGAAGCAGCTTTGAAATTTTCTGATGACCCAGGGAAAATTAGTGGAGGAACTATGATTAACCCTTATAGCAGTACCAATAAGTTTAAAAGTGAAGATATAGAACAAAATTTGTTTTTTATTATTGATAAAATGGAAGTTGGAAGCATCAGTGATCCAATGGCAATGCGAACAGAAGAAGGAAAACAAGCATTTAGAATTGTAAAGGTTGTTGATAGAATTGAACCTCATAAAGCTACCTTAACCGGTGATTATGATTTTATTCAGCAATTAGTTTTAACTCAAAAGAAACGTAAAGCAATTAATGCATGGGTTTCAAATAAAATTGCTTCTACTTATGTGTTTGTTCATGAAGATTTTCATTATTGCAACTTTGAAATGAACTGGTTAAAAAAATAGTATAATAATATTGTAGTTATGAAGAGTTATAAGTCTGATGTTGAGGCAGTTGATGCTTTTGCCGAAAAATATAAAGTTCTTAAAAATGAAATTGCAAAGGTCATTGTTGGCCAAGATGATGTAATTAAAAATGTTATCATATCTATTTTCAGTAAAGGGCATTGCTTACTTATTGGAGTTCCGGGTTTGGCGAAAACTCTTTTGGTAAATACTATTTCTCAGGTTTTAGGATTGAAGTTTAGTAGAATTCAGTTTACCCCCGACTTAATGCCATCTGATATTATTGGTACAGAAATTTTGGATGAAACAAGAAATTTCAGGTTTGTAAAAGGACCTTTGTTTGCAAACATAATTTTAGCCGATGAAATTAATAGAACACCTCCCAAAACGCAATCCGCTCTTTTAGAAGCCATGCAAGAACATTCTGTTACTGCCGCCGGTAAAACTTTTAAACTTGATGACCCTTTCTTTGTATTAGCAACTCAAAACCCTATTGAGCAGGAAGGTACTTATCCTCTCCCCGAGGCGCAACTGGATAGGTTTATGTTTAATGTTTATCTTGATTATCCTTCATTTGAAGAAGAAATTAATGTGGTGAAAAACACAACAGGATCATTTACTTCAAGTGTTGATATAGTCCTAAATGCAGATGAGATTGTGTTTTTTCAAGAGCTGGTAAGAAGAATCCCCGTAACTGACCACCTTGTAGAATACGCTGTTAAGCTTGCTGCCAAAACAAGACCAGGAAATCCACTTGCTAATAAATGGGCTAACGATTATATAAACTGGGGAGCCGGACCAAGAGCAAGTCAATATTTGATTTTAGGGGCAAAGTGTCATGCTGCTATTAATGGCAAATATTCCCCCGATATTGAGGATGTCAATGCAATTGCATATTCTATTTTGAGACATAGAATCGTTAGAAATTATATTGCTGAAGCGGAAGGCATTTCAACCGATAAGATAATTCAAAATTTAATGGAATAATTTCTGCATTTTGTTAATATTTTGTCATTTTTATTTGACTATACAAAAAAATATTTATTAACTTTGTAGTCCATTTTGGTATTTGATCTTTTTATTTTAGAATTCCATAAAAAGATTTTCGCAATCTTCACCTTGGTAAATCCTTACAGTTGTTAAGTTTTCATAATTTAAAACGCCGATTCTGCTGATTTTCGGACAGTTAAAGGTAGCTTTAAAAAAAAATGAAAAATATTTCTTTGAAATAAATAAAAAGTAATTACCTTTGCACTCCCCAAATGAGAGAAAAAGGAGGGAAGAGGGGAAAAAAAGCTCATTGACATATTGATGACCAAAAAGCAAGCAAGAGAACCCGTTAATTTTCGAATTAATGGACTTAAGAAGCCAGGAGACAAAAAAAACTTAAAAATATTAACAACGGAGAGTTTGATCCTGGCTCAGGATTAACGCTAGCGGCAGGCCTAATACATGCAAGTCGAACGGTAACAGGTGATAGCAATATCATGCTGACGAGTGGCGCACGGGTGCGTAACACGTATGCAACTTACCCTTTACTGGGGCATAACCTTGAGAAATCGGGGCTAATACTCCATGTGATTATGAATAGGCATCTACTTATAATTAAAGTTACGATGGTAAAGGATGGGCATGCGTCCCATTAGCTAGTTGGAGAGGTAACGGCTCCCCAAGGCGATGATGGGTAGGGGTCCTGAGAGGGACATCCCCCACA
>JAGXRQ010000131.1 GCA_018335675.1 Bacteroidota bacterium
CTTAAATGCCTTGTAATAATGATCTGCATTATGCTTCTTCACTATGCTTTTGATACCAATCGCATCAATAAGACTTATTACTTGTTTGAAAATCGGCTGTCCGACAAATTTTATTTCCGTATTTTTGCTCATGTTGTTTGTTGTTCGCAAAGCAAACTTACAACATGGGGTGAAACCTTCGGGGATTAACCCCTATTTTTTTTTAGTCGTTCAGTAGTGAAAACTTTTATACCTTTATCGGCTTAATAACTGGACAAAAAATGCAACAGAAATTTCTAAAAAACCTTGTTTTATTGTTGGTTTTAAACCTAATGATAAAGCCATTTTGGTTGCTAGGAATTGATAGAACTGTTCAAAATACTGTTGGAGCGGCAGATTATGGATTTTATTTCGCCTTATTTAACTTTTCATTCCTTTTTAGCATTTTGCTGGATTTTGGTATTACAAACTTCAACAATCGCAACATAGCTCAAAATTCACAGCTTATAAAAAAGCATCTTTCGAATATAGTTGTAATTAAATTTCTGCTTCTCGCTATTTATATGGTTTTTACTTTTGCTGGCGCATTACTGATAGGGTATAGCAAAGCTCAAATTAATATGTTATTCTTTTTGGCTATTAATCAGTTTATTGCCGGATTTATTTTATATCTACGATCGAATCTTTCAGGATTGCATTATTTTAAAACAGATGCTTTTATATCTATTCTCGACAGAAGTCTGATAATTATAATATGTGGAGTTCTTTTGTGGGGAAATGTTCTTAGCGATTTTAAAATTGAATATTTTGTTTATGCCCAAACAGCGTCTTATTTAATTACAGCTGTTATTACTTTTTTTATTGTTTTGAAAAAGTCAGAGTCGGTTTTCTTTAGATTGAATTGGAATTTTGCTTTTATTCTTATGATAATTAAGAAGAGCATTCCATTCGCGTTGCTTGTTTTATTGATGACTTTTTATAATAGGGTGGATAGTGTTATGCTTGAAAGGATGCTGAAAGATGGTTCTGTGTTTTCCGGAATTTATGCATCTGCCTATAGAATTCTAGATGCCTCAAATATGATTGCATATTTATTTGCTGTATTGTTGCTGCCAATATTTGCAAAGATGATTAAGCAATCACAACCTGTAAATGATTTGGTTAAGCTCTCCTTTACATTACTGATAACTGCTGCTGTAATTGCCGGTGTTGCTGCATTGTTCTATTCCGGAGAAATTATGAGGTTATTGTATAGCATTCATCCTGATGAATCTTTGGAAACATACAATTATAGAATTGTTGAGTCGGCAAGAGTTTTTAGTTTTCTTATGATGTGCTTTATTGCAATCTGTTCAAATTATATTTTCGGAACGCTACTAACAGCTAATGGTAATCTTAAGTTTTTGAATATTGTTGCCTTATCGGGCTTAACGCTGAATTTTGTACTTAACTTATTTTTTATTCCGGTATATAAATCTTCTGGGGCTGCGTTTGCAAGTCTTTTAACACAGATTTTAGTTGCTACCGCGCAAATTTGGCTTTCGATAAAAATATTTAAAATGAAAGCAAATTATGGATATTTGATAAAGCTGATTGTTTTTGTTGTTTCTGTGCTTATGATTAATTTTTTCTTTGCTAACAGTGGTTTAAGCTGGCATTATAGTTTGTTTTTAGCTGCTGTGTTAGGCTTCTCAGTTGCTGTTGCAATAAATTTAGTGCAGATAAAAAAAATATTCAGGCTTCTTTTTGTTAATTTTGAGCCCTGATTTTAAAAAAAAATATTATCAAAAATACACTAACCAAATAATAAAATCTATGAAAGAGAATACAAATAATGATTTTGATGCTGTTAACATTTTTCTGTTTTTTGTAAGATGGTGGAAGCATCTGGCTATTTTATGCGTTTTGGCTGTAATAGCATCAATAGTTTTTTCATCTCCATATTTTATTACACCAAAATTTGAAACTCAGGCAACTTTGTTTCCTGCTTCAACACACAGTATTTCACGCGCTGTTCTAGGGGGCGGAGGATTGGTCTCAACTCGTCAGGATTTTCTACAATACGGAGATGTTGAGGATGCAGAAAGACTCCTTCAAATATTAACTTCTTCAACTATCAGCGAGAAGATTACATCCAGGTTTAATCTTATGGATCATTACGAAATACCTGAAAATTCGAGTTATCGTTATACAAAACTTGCTAAAAAGTACAAGAATAGTGTGTCTTTTCGTCGCACTTCATATGGTGCTGTTGAAATATCGATTAAGGATAAAGACCCTATGATGGCTGTTAGAATAGCCAATGAGATAATTGCACTGGTTGATACTATCCAAAATGATATGAGAAGGGAGAGGGCTGAGATTGCTTTTAATATAGCAAGTCAGCAGTATTTTGATTATGTTGCAGATGTTAAAAAGGCTGAAGATAGTTTGAATTATATAATGAGTAAGGGCGTTTATGATGTTGAAGGACAGTCGGCTATGTTGATGCAGCAACTTGCAAAAGACCTTTCGGCTGGCAATCAGAGAGGCGTTGATGAGATAAAAAAGCAGCTTAACATTTTGAGTAAATATGGCGGAACCTATATGTATCTTAAAAACTATTTGAATGCGTCTGGAGAACAGATGAATTCACTTCAAAGAAGATATCAGGAAACAAAGGCCGACCTTGAAAATTTTGTGTCTTTTACTTTTGTAATTGATGAAGCTTTTATTCCTGAAAGAAAATCTTACCCTGTAAGATGGCTTATAGTTTTTATAACAACTGTTGCAACGGCTTTTACTGCTGTTGTGTCGTTGATGGTTTATGAAAATGTTGTTAGCAAAGGATTAAATAAATTGAAGTCCGGAAAATAAATCCTAATGTTTACTAAAACTTTTTCTCAATTAAAGTTTATGTATGCAGTAAGCATTCTGTTTATTGCGTTGAACATCATACTTATAATAAACGATCATTATTGGTTGGCGGCTCTCCCTTTGGCTTTGCTGGTTATATTGATGCTGTTCTTTTCTCTTGATAAATTAATATACCTTGTTGTTGCAATCACTCCATTTTCATTCACATACAAAAACGACGATATGGGATTTTCAATTGATCTTCCCACAGAACCGCTGGTTGTATTGATAATGGTTGTTTTTTTCATGAAGCTTTTTTATGAAAGGGAATATGAAAGACCTGTATTAAAGCATACTGTTACTGTAATCCTAATATTTCAGTTGTTGTGGTTGCTAATTACTTCAGTTACCAGCGAGCTGCCTGTTGTGTCGCTGAAATTCTTTTTGTCAAGATTATGGTTTGTTACTGTTTTCTACTTTTTTATAATCAGGATGTTTAAAGATTATGACAAGTTAAGATGGTTTCCTTGGATATTTGCTATGCCTTTAGCTCTAATAGTTATTTATATAACGTTTGTTCATTCATTATCGGGATTTGAAAGATTTGCAGGTATAGCAGCAGTTAGACCGTTCTTTAATGATCATACAAATTATGGGGCTACGCTTGCATTGGTTGCACCTTTGTTTGGTGTAATGGCATTTTATCCGGGTTACAAGAAAATATACAGAAGAATTGCATTAACTCTATTTTTACTTTTTGCAATGGGAATATTGTTTAGTTATTCAAGGGCTTCTTGGATAAGTCTTGCTGTTGCTTTTGGAGTTTTGATGATTTTGGTTATGAAAATAAATTTCAAAATTGTTATTGCTATGGTTGCAATTGTAGCCGGGCTTTTTATTTATAATCAAGAACAGATAATGATTGACCTTCAACGAAATACTCAGGAATCATCAGGCGATTTTTCTGAGCATGTTCGTTCGATTTCAAATATAACTTCAGATGCATCAAACTTGGAAAGGATTAACAGATGGCGTTCGGCAATCAGAATGTTTGAAGAGAGGCCTGTGCTAGGGTGGGGCCCTGGTACCTACCAGTTTGTTTATGCTCCTTTTCAGCTTTCTACCGATTATACAATTATTACAACCAATTTTGGTGATCTAGGCAATGCTCACAGCGAGTATCTCGGGCCTTTGTCTGAATCAGGAATACTCGGAATGATATTGGTAATAGCGTTGTTTATTTCTATAATTGTTTTAGCAGTGAAGAATTATAAGCATAACCCTAATAGGGAGTTTAGGTGGATGTCATTAGGAATTTTACTTGGATTTGTTGCATATTTTACTCACGGATTTTTAAATAATTTCCTTGATACAGACAAAGTCTCAGTGCCATTTTGGACTCTAATGGCGATTTTGGTCGCTATTAATGTATTTCATAATAAAGAATCAGAACTTAAAATCAATAAAGATGAACCCAGTAATTGAAACATTATTAAATCACAAAACTATCAGAAATTACAAATCTGATCCTATTGATGATAAAGTGTTAAACACAATACTTGATGCAGGATTTCGAGCCTCAACAACTGGAAATATGCAGGTATATAGTGTTATCGTTTCTAAAGATATTGAAAAAAAGAAAGAACTATGTAAGTTGCATTTCAACCAGAAAATGGTTGAGCAAGCTCCTGTTATACTAACCTTCTGTGCTGATTTTAACAGATTTAATAAGTGGTGCCAGCTTAGAGATGCGGATCCGGGGTACGATAACTTTCTTTCATTTTTCACCGCTTCTATTGATGCTTTGCTCGTTGCTCAAAATGTTGCAGTAGCGGCTGAATCTTTTGGATTGGGGATTTGTTATCTTGGAACTACAACTTATCAGGCTGATAAACTCATAGAGTTTTTTGACCTCCCTGAAGGTGTTGTTCCTATTACTACAGTAGTTGTTGGCTATCCTAATGAAAATCCTGCACAGGCTGACAGGCTTCCTGCTAGTGCTGTAGTTCATTATGAAAAATACAAGGATTATTCTGATTCAGATATTGAATTGGCATATAAAGAAAAAGAAGCTCTTCCTCTTACTAAAAAACTTATTGAAGAAAATCAACTTACTAATCTTGCCCAGATTTTTACAATGAGGCGTTATACTAAAAAAGATAATCTGCACTTTAGTAAAGTATTTATGGAGGCCATTATAGACCAGGCATTCATGAACAACGAAGACTAATATCTTCATATATAAATTGAAAATTATTTTAACGGCTACATAAAAAACTGTTTGAAATACTTGTAATTGGATTGGAAATTTTGTAAATTTAAGGCGTGAAAGCTCCCTTTTATCTTATATTCTAAATAAATACAGTATGGAAGACCGTCTAATTACAATAGCCACAACTCACTACACTGCTGCTGAAGTATTAAAAGCAAGGTTTGAAAGTGAAAAGATTTCTTGTTTTCTTAAACACGTAAATCTGCTGCAAAGTGCTGTCTCTGAAGGTGTTCAGATTCAGATTAAATCTTCTGACCTAGACAAGGCCCTTAGATTAATGAAAGAATGGAAGGTGAAAGGCATTTCATCTTCCAAAAGAGAATCTCATAGAATTCGAAAGATACTTATCCCGATTGATTTTTCTGAATTCTCGAAAAATGCCTGCGTTTATGCTCTTAATCTTGCAAGAGTATATAAAACCGAAATCAAAATTCTTCATGTTTATTATGCACCTATAGTTGACCTAGTGCCTATTACGGATGCCTACAGCATACAAATTGACATGGATATAAATTTGCGTGAACTGGAAAGTAATGCGAAGAAAGAGCTTATTGATTTTGTTAATGAAATCAGGGAAATTGCTTCTGGTAAAGGTATGGAAGATGTGAAAATTTCGTATGCATTGAAAGAGGGTATTGTTGAGGATGAGATAATTCAAACCGCACTAGAATATAAACCCGGAATTATTGTGTTGGGCTCAAAGGGAAAAGGTGAAAAACAAAGTGATATTATTGGAAGTGTAGCTTATAGAGTAATAGACAAAAGCAAAGTTCCTGTTTTGGCCATACCTCAGAATGTTGTGTATGACATAAAGAGAGAAAAAGAAATGAAAAGCATTATTTATGCCACTGAATTTGAAGACTCTGATTATAGCGCTATTAGAAGATTAATGGCAATTGTATCTGCATTTCAGGTAAAAATATATTGCGTTCATGTCTCAAAGGATTCATTAAATACTTTGGATAGTATTAAGATGGATAATCTTATGGCGTATTTTAAAAAAATCAACCCTAAGAAAAAAGTTGAATTTCACTTAATTTCTGATGAAGATAAACTGAAAGCATTGCAGGAGTTTGCAATAACCAATAAAGTTGATTTAATTGCAATGGCAAACAGAAAAAGGGGAATTCTTGCAAGGTTATTCAATCCTGATCTTGCTAAAAAAATTATCTATCAAGGAAATATTCCGCTTTTATCCTTTAAGGCATAATCATTTGCAGTTTAATTAAAAATTTCTTTTGCTAAAATTGTTTTCAGTTTTAGTAATTGAACTTTTTTGTTACTTTTGCGGTTGAATATATATGAAATAAATTTTATGTTCAATCCTGAATATTGTTTAACAATTAAACTGAATTTATTATGAAAAAATTATTTGTTTTAATCGCTTTAATTTCTCTTGGAATAACTCATTCCTACTCTCAAAACGAAACTTTTTCTAAAGGTACAAATGCAATCAACCTTGGAGTGGGTATAGCAAGTTTTAGAAGTTTTCCACTTACTGCTTCTTATGAGATAGGTATTATTGATGGTATCCTTGATAAAGGAACTATTGGTGTTGGAGGTATTGTTGGATTTAGAACATACACTTCCGTAGGATACAGATATACTAGTTATAGTTTTGGAGTAAGGGCTGCATTCCATTATTATTTAGTTGAAAATCTTGACCTTTATGCTGGTGCAATGGTCGGATTTAGCTACTTCTCATCTTACTATGGTGTAAACCCAAATCAATTGTTCCCCGGTGCATATGTTGGAGCCAGATACTATTTCTCTCCTAACTTTGGTGTAATGGCTGAAGCAGGTGCAGGTATATCTAATATAAATGGCGGCATTGTATTTAAGTTCTAAAGAATAAACATATTGTCTTTTAAAACCCTAAAGGATTTGAATCCTTTAGGGTTTTGTTTTATATTTGCTGCAAATATTTATCTATGAAGCAATTATTCTACCTATTTTTTTCGGTTATTGTGCTTTTGTTCTGCTCTTGTGGGTTTGATGATAACGAAACGGCAGAGCTTACGGTATTTCGTTATAATGAGGCCTCAAATATTACTTCTCTCGACCCAATTTATGCTAGAAATCAGGCAAATATTTGGGCAGTTTCTCAGCTATATAATAGTCTTGTTGAACTGGATGATGAATTAAATGTTCATCCATGTATTGCTAAAAGCTGGAATATTTCAGACGATGGGCTAACTTATTCATTTGTTCTTCGCAATGATATTTATTTTCATGATAATGATTGCTTTAATAATAGCATTGGGAGAAAGGTAATTGCTTCTGACTTTGTTTATAGTTTTTCAAGGCTTGTAAATCCAAGGTTGAGCTCTCCGGGTGCATGGGTTATGAATTATGTTGAAAGGCTGAATGATGATAAATTAAATATAGTTGCACCTAATGATAGTGTTTTAGTAATTAAACTTTCTGATAAGTTTCCGCCTATGCTCGGACTTCTGAGTATGCAATATTGTGCTGTTGTTCCCTTTGAGGCTGTAGAAAAGTATGGACAGGATTTTCGTCGCAATCCTGTTGGATCAGGTCCATTTTATTTTAAATATTGGAAAGAGGGAGTGAAGCTTGTATTTAGAAAAAACGAAAATTATTTTCAATTTGAGAATGAAAATCGTCTTCCTTATATTGATGCTGTCTCAATAACTTTTATTATTGACAGGCAATCAGCATTTTTGGAATTTATAAAAGGTAATCTTGAATTCCTATCCGGGCTGGATGCAAGCTATAAAGATGAATTACTCACTCCAGAGGGCAAACTACAAGAAAAATACACAAATAAACTTAAGATGATCTCAAAGCCATTTCTTAATACGGAATATTTGGGGTTTCTTATGTCTGTTGAAGACACAACTGTTTTAAGAAACAAGTTGGTTCGTCAGGCAATAAATTACGGATTCGACAGGCAAAAAATGATTGCGTTTTTGAGAAATAATATTGGAACACCTGCTAATGCCGGTTTTGTGCCTGTGGGAATGCCGGGGTTTTCAGAAAATGCCGGTGGATATAATTATAATCCCGAAAAAGCAAAAAGACTATTGGCAGATGCTGGATTTCCTTATGGAGAAGGTCTGCCGGTTATTACTTTAAATACTAATGCAGCTTATCAAGACATTGCTCAGTTTTTACAGCATGAGTTGTCAAAAATTGGAATTAAATTAAAAATTGAGGTTTTGCCTCCTGCAACTCTGCGCGAAATGATGGCCAATGGAAAAGCTTCATTTTTCAGAGGTTCATGGATTGCTGATTATCCCGATGCCGAAAATTATCTTGCATTATTTTATAGTAAGAATAAGGCGCCGGTTGGACCAAATTATACAAGGTTTGAAAATACTGAATATGATAATTTATTTGAAAGCGCTAGAACTATTACATGTGATTCTTTAAGGTATTTACTATACAGAAAAATGGATAGCATTATTATTGAAGAAGCACCTGTTGTGTTTTTGTTTTATGATCAATCAGCTCGCTTTGTTCAATCATATGTTAAAAATATAAGCAACAATCCTTTGAATCATTTGGATTTGAAGCGTGTTTATATTGAAAAAGAAGAATAAATGCTATTTTATAACTAATCCGTCATATCCTAAGAAAACATTTTCCGGCAATTCTTTTTCAACCTCATTGTAAAATCCCATTTGGTGGCTAATGTGTGTTAGATAAGCTTTTTCGGGCTTTATAATCGAAATTAGCTTGAGGGTTTCTTCCAGGTTGAAATGCGAAATATGTTTTCTTTTCCTCAAAGCATTAATTATTACAACCTTTGAGCCTTTCATTTTTTCAATTTCCTTTGGCTCAATATAATTGGCATCTGTTAAGTATGAAAAGTTACCAATCCTAAAGCCTACAACAGGCATTTGCAAATGCATTGCTTCAATTGGTGTTATTTTAACAGAGTTGATAGAAAAATCTTCAAAAGGAAGTACATGAAGATCTATTTCAGGAACTCCCGGATATTTAAAATCATCAAAAGCATAAGAATATTCAATTTTTAAAGATTTGAGAACTTCAATCCTACCATAAACATCCATTGGTTTTTTTTGCACATAGTTAAATGCTCTAACATCATCAAGTCCTGCTGTATGGTCTTTGTGGTTATGTGTAAATAGAACAGCATCCAGCTTTTTAACGTTTGCTCTAAGCATTTGCTGCCTGAAATCAGGTCCGGCATCTATGCAAATTACAGTATCTCCCGATTTAATTAGTGCAGAAGTCCTAAGCCTTTTGTCATGTGGGTCGGAACTTAAACAAACTGCACAATCGCAAGCAACAACAGGTACCCCCTGAGATGTTCCGGTGCCAAGTAATGTAATTTCCATTCAACAAGTTTTTACAAATTTATGAATAATTTAAGTGAATGAATTGTTTATTAAACATTGAATATTTTATGCAACAATTTAATAAATGCTTTATGTCTTGTTAACTATCTCGCAACGACTTTATATTCGCCGTCAATATTTATGTCCTATCAAATTATAACTTAATTTTTCAAAAAAAACTGATTTTGTATAAATAAGATGCAAATACTTATTATTTTTGGAATCCTTTAAAAACAGTGACGGTTTCAAAACCAAATAATATTAGATTATGGCTATTAGCCGAAAGATTAAGGAATTTTGTTTTAACAGACAGAGAAAAAAAATAATTCGCAATAAAACTATTGTTAATTATTACGATGCTGTGAGTATTGGTATAATTTACGATGCAAGCAAAGAACAGGATTATGTTTTTATAACTCAGGCTGTTAAAGAATTGCAAAAAGACCAGAAGAAGGTTAAGACTCTCGGGTTTATCAGGCAAAAGAAAATGCCGGCATACGGTTTTCCAAAGCTTACATTTGAATTTTGCACAAAGAAAGACTTTTCCTGGAATTTCAAACCCAAAAAACAAGAAATCAAGGAATTTATTGAGTATCCTTTTGATATATTAATTGATTTAACAGCTCGCGATATTTATCAGTTTAAGTACATTGTCGGTTTGTCAAAGTCCAACTTTATTGTTGGCCCTTTTGATGAAAAATGGAATAAATTTTATGATTTGATGATAAAAGTAAATGATGACTGCAGTATTGAAGAGTTTCTAAAACATTGTTATCATTATTTAAAAATGCTAAAAAAGTAAGATATGCCGCAAAAATTTAAAGGCACAGGAGTAGCCATAGTAACTCCTTTCCACAGAGAAGGTAATATTGATTTTAAGTCGTTTGAAAGAATGATTGAGTATCAGATTACTTCAGGTATTGATTATATAGTTTTCCTCGGGACAACAGGTGAAGCAGTAACACTCAATTATGATGAAAAACATGCACTTGTAAATTATGCTATTGAAACTGTTGCCGGAAGAGTTCCGGTTGTTGTGGGCATAGGAGGTAATAACACTCAAGAAATTATTAGTATTATAAAGAAAACTTCTTTTGAAGGTATAGATGCAATTTTATCTGTAAGTCCTTATTATAATAAGCCTCAGCAGAAAGGAATATACTACCACTATAAAAACATCGCAGCAGCCAGTCCGGTGCCTGTAATTATTTATAATGTGCCTAGTCGTACAGCATCCAATATTTCAGCCGAAACAACATTGCGGATAGCTCACGATTTCCCAAATGTAATTGGCATAAAAGAGGCATCAAAAGATCTTTCTCAATGTGCCTTAATTTTAAGAGATAGGCATAAAGATTTTTTAGTAATATCGGGCGACGATTCCACAACAATACCACTAATTGCCATGGGAGGAAACGGAGTAATTTCAGTTATTGCCAATGCATATCCCGCTGAATTTTCAAAAATGGTAAAGCATTGCCTCCAGAATGATTTTGTTAAAGCAAGAACTATTTATTTCAGTTTGATCGACCTGATAGATGCAATTTTTGCCGATGGTAGTCCATCTGGAATTAAAGCTCTGCTCGACATTAAAGGAATGGTGAAAAATAATTTAAGACTTCCTCTGGTTAAAGTTAATAAAGGGTTATACAAGCATTTATCAACCCTGGTAGAACAATATGAAGGCAGTGAAGTTGCAGTTAAATAATTCTTAATTAAATATCTAGTATTGTGAAAAGGCTATTTTTTGTTGCAATAGCAACGCTTATCATTGGTTTTAATAGTATTGCAGGCTCTGATGAATCTCTTTTAAAGGATAAAGTCTCAGAAATCTTTAATGGAAAAGTTGAAATCTATCTTAGTTTTGATAATAAGTATCTTGATGAAACTTTATGGCATGCATTATCAATTGATTATGTGAATGGTGATTTGGTTTATACTTATGCCAACAAATCTTCATTTGAGATTTTGTTGCAAAATAATATCCCATATTCAATTCTCAGAAGTCCGGGTGAAGTTGATTTTGATTTGAATATGAAAACTTGGGAGGATTTATTGGATAAGCAAACCAGAAATAGCTGGGATTATTACCCAACATACGGGGCATATGTCAGTATGATGAACCAGTTTGAAACTGATTTCCCTAATTTGTGCAAAATTCATAATATTGGAAGTTCGGTTTCAGGAAGAGACTTACTTTTTGCTAAAATTTCATCTGATGTCAATGAAAATAATGCAAAGCATCAGTTTATGTACACTTCAACAATGCATGGCGACGAAACTACAGGTTTTGTTTTGATGCTAAGGCTTATCGACTATTTACTGACTAACTACGGAGTAAAAGATGATATCACAGAACTTCTTGATAATGTTGAAATATGGATTTGCCCCAATGAAAACCCTGATGGAACGTACACAAATGATAATTCTACCGTAAATGGAGCCACCAGAAGCAATGCTAACGGATATGATCTTAACAGAAATTATCCAAATCCGGTAAACAGTCCAAGCAATCAGCAAGCAGAAACTATTGCAATGATGAATTTCGTTGAGGATAAGTATTTTACAATGTCGGCTAATATGCATGGAGGTATAGAGCTTGTGAATTTCCCTTTCGATAGCTGGACGTCTTCTGTGAGGATGCATGCCGACCATAACTGGTGGGTAAAGGTGAGTCGTGAATATGCCGACTCAGCTCAATATTACAGTCCTTCAGGTTATATGACTGCTTTTGGGGGTATTACACATGGAGGAGATTGGTATGTTGTTTATGGAAGCCGTCAGGATTATATGAATTGGTATAAAAATACTAGAGAGTTAACTCTTGAGTTGAGTAACACTAAATTATTAAGTCCTTCATCTTTGCCAGCACATTGGAATTATAATTACAGATCTTTCTTAAACTATATAAAACAATCAACTTATGGTATTCATGGTGTAGTTACAGATAAAGACACCGGCGATCCTTTACAGGCAATGGTTACAATAATGGGTCATGATAAGTTTAACTCTGAGGTATATTCTTCCCATATTCATGGATATTTTGCCAGGCCTATTCTTGCCGGAACTTACAATGTTAGGTTTTCAAAATATGGTTATGATAATGTTGTTTTTGAAAATGTGAATGTTTCTAATTATCAAACCGTTATGCTTGATGTCGAAATGACAGCATGGCCTTCGTCAATTAACGATGAATTTAAACTTCCGGAGGTTACTATTGCGCCAAATCCTGTTAACCAAGGCAGCAGAATATCAATTACCGGCGCTGAAGGAATGCGTTTAAATATTAATATTTATAACACTCTTGGAGTATTAATAGATGAATTGCATAATGGAACAATTAGTTCAGATAAGGCAGATTTTAGCCTTGATAACTTATTGTTGCATAAACCAGGTGTGTACTTTGTTAAAGTATCTGGCGAAGGCGTTAATAAGGTGCTGAAAATATTAATTCTTTAATGATTCAATCTGCTTCTTTATTACATCAATTATTGCAAGTGAATCTGCTTTTTTCTTTAGCTCTAATTCAACAACTTGTTTCGGAGCGCTGTTTACAAACTTTTCATTCGAAAGTTTTTTCTCAACTGCAAACAAAAAGCCTTGCTGATACTTGAGGTCTTTTTCAAGCTTTTCAATTTCTGCACTTATGTCAATTTTGGCATCCAAACTAATTGGGATATAAAACTCAGTTGTTTTTACATTGAATGATAGTGAATTAGTTGCTTTTTCATTTACATATTCAAGTTTGCTTATATTACAAAGCTTTTCAACAATAGAGTCGAAAGTAGTATCCGGCTGTTCTTGATTGTTTTTTCTGATGAATAATTCAATCTGATTTTTGTTAGCAATGTTTTTTTCTTGCCTTATATTACGAATGCTCATAATAACTTGCTTTGCAAAATCAAACTGCTCAATAATTTTCTCAGAATATTTTCCGGCTTTTGGAACTTCAGCAATCATAATGCTTGGAGCCAAGTTTTCCTTTTTAATGCTTTGATATATTTCTTCAGTTAGGAAAGGCATAAAAGGATGCAGCAACTCAAGCAGTTTAATGAAAATGTCTATAGTCTGTTCATACGTTTTAGCATCAATAGGTTTTTGATAAGCAGGCTTAATCATTTCCAGATACCATGAGCAGAAGTCATCCCAAATTAATTTATAAACTGCCATAAGGGCATCAGCAATTCTGAATTTTTCAAAGTGCTCGTTTATAATGTCGAGAGATTTGTTGAAGTTGGAAACAAACCATTCCTGTGCAATTCTAGACTCTTCTGGTTGAGGAAGACTATTGTCAATTTCCCATCCCTGAGTAAGTCTGAAAGCATTCCATATCTTATTGCTAAAGTTTCTGCCTTGTTCGCATAAACTTTCATCAAATAATAAATCATTTCCTGCAGGCGAAGATAATAGCATTCCTACTCTTACACCATCGGCGCCGTACTGTTCAATCAAATTAAGTGGATCTGGAGAGTTGCCAAGCGATTTAGACATTTTTCTTCCTTGCTTGTCTCTAACAATTCCATGAAGATAAACGTTCTTAAACGGTATCTCTTTTCTGAATTCTATTCCTGCCATAATCATTCTTGCAACCCAGAAAAACAAAATTTCAGGTGCAGTAACTAAATCATTAGTAGGGTAGTAGTATTTAATATCTGCATTATCAGGATTTCTTATGCCATCAAATACGCTTATTGGCCACAACCATGAAGAAAACCATGTATCTAAAACATCTTCATCTTGTCTAAGGTCTGAAGTTGTATAAGATTGGTTGAATTTTTCTTTTGCAATTGCAAGAGCTTTTTCCGGAGTTTCGGCAACAACATAATTTCCGTCGGGTAAATAATATGCCGGAATTCTTTGTCCCCACCATAACTGTCTGCTGATACACCAATCACGCACATTCTCCATCCAGTGTTTGTAAATATTTTTAAACTTTGAAGGATGAAACTTGATTGTGTCATTCATTACTACTTCTAATGCCGGTTTGCTGATTTCTTCCATTTTGAAGAACCATTGCAATGAAAGTTTTGGTTCAATTATTTCATCGGTTCTTTCGGAGAATCCTACATTATTTGTTAATTCTTCAATCTTAACAACATGATTGTTATTCTTAAGCTCTTCAACGATTTTTTCTCTTACAACAAATCTGTCTTCGCCTATGTATATTTCAGCATTTTCATTAAGGGTGCCGTTGTCGTTAAAAATATCAATGGTTTTGAGATTATGCTTTATTCCCAAGTTGTAGTCATTGATGTCGTGTGCCGGAGTAACTTTCAAAGCTCCTGTTCCAAATTCTCTGTCAACATATTCGTCGAATATAAATGGTATTGGCCTGTTTATTAGTGGCACAAGAGCTTTTTTGCCTTTAAGATGAGAGTATCTTTCGTCTTCAGGGTGCACGCAAATAGCAGTATCTCCAAGTATAGTTTCCGGACGGGTAGTTGCAATGGTTATATATTCATTGCTGTCTTCAATTTTATATTGCAGATAGTAAAATTTGGATTTTAATTCTTTATGAATTACTTCCTCGTCAGATAAAGCCGTTAGAGCTTTTGGATCCCAGTTTACCATTCTTACACCACGGTAAATCAGCCCTTTATAATAGAGGTCAACAAAAACTTTAATAACAGATTCACTTAACGCCTCATCCATTGTAAACTTTGTTCTTTCCCAATCGCAAGAAGCACCTAGCTTTTTGAGTTGTTCAAGAATAATTCCGCCATGTTTTTCTTTCCATTCCCATGCATGTTTAAGAAAGTCTTCACGGCTTAATGAAGATTTATCAATTCCTTTTGATTTTAATAAGTTAACAACTTTTGCTTCTGTGGCAATAGATGCGTGATCAGTTCCCGGCAACCAGCAAGTGTTAAATCCTTGCATTCTTGCACGACGAACTAATACATCTTGAATTGTGTTGTTTAACATATGCCCCATATGTAATACGCCTGTCACGTTTGGTGGAGGAATAACCATTGAATAAGGAGTGCGATTGTCAGGTTTACTGCTAAAATAACCCTTTTCCATCCAGAATGAATACCATTTACTTTCAGCGCTCTTTGGGGAATATTGTTTTGGAATTTCCATCGTCTATAAAATGTTAACTTGTTTGATTTAAAAAAAAGCGGTGCAAAGTTATTAAAAAGTTTTTAAGTCTTGGAAGCAAGGTTAAATTAGCAATCTGTAAAGCAGCTAAATTGCTAATTTGTAGCGCAAAATTTTCTTTTAATAAATGGCGTTTCAATCTGATTTTTTCCTATATTTGTCATAACGTGGCTTTGAGTGTATATAATATGCTGTTTTTTTACCCTGAATTTTTTGCTTGGTTCCTAGTGCAATAAAATATTCACCATTATAATTATCAAAAAATGGAAGCTTATACAGAAAATTGGCAAAATCCTGAAAACATTTCTCAACAAGATATAATTGACCGTGCATTAAATTCTCCTGATTACTTTATTAGGGTTGATGCTGTTAAAATGATAGAAGATCAGGAAGTTGTGAAGCAAATAGCTCTTAACGACAGAGATTATTACGTTCGTCAAACTGCTGTTGATAGGTTGCTGAATCAGGATACTCTCAAGCATATTGCTTGTAATGACACGGATTATTACGTAAGGCTTTCAGCAGTTAAAAGAATTACTGATGCTGATGTGCTTGCAGAAATAATTTTGGCCAGCCAAGATGATTTTTATATTTGTAAGGATGCCATTATTGGTATTAAAAATGATGCAGTACTAGAGCAATTGATTACTAATCTTAAGGATAGAGATATTAAATCAGCCGCTGTTCAGGCAATTGCCGACCAACAAATTTTGTCAAGAATTGCAATGGAAAATGATGATTTTTATGTTAGAAGCGATGCAATTAAAAAGCTTTCTGATAAGTCGCTACTTGCTAATATTGCTAAAAATGACAAGGATTACTACGTAAGAGCTTTAGCTGTACAATTAATCGACGACAGAGATACAATTCACCATCTTGCATTTCACGATCCGGATTACTACGTTAGAAATCAAGCTGTCGCAAAAATCTTTGAAGATCATGTGCTTATAGAGATTGTTAAAAAAGACGAGGATTTTGAAGTCAGGAAAAAAGCAATCTCTCAAATACAAGATGTCGAAATGCTTAAAAACCTTAAGCAAGATATACACGATACCTATATTCATCGTAAAATAGATTCCAGAATATCCGAACTAAAAGGCTAGGATGAATTATTTAAGTATATCATTGCCCTTATGATTTTTTTTCAAAATTTTCACACTGATCCCTTTTTTAATATCGCGGCTGAAGAATTCTTGTTGAAGTATATTGACGAGGATGTTTTAATGCTATATAGCAGCGATGATTCGGTTATTGTTGGTAAGCATCAAATTTCCACTTTTGAAGCAAATCAGCAGTTTGTCTCTTTAAATAAAATTCCTGTAATTAGAAGAATTTCAGGTGGAGGCACAGTTTTTCACGATTCAGGAAATATTAACTTTATGATTATAACAAAGTCGCAAAATCCTGACATAGATTTTTCTAAACATACTAAACCGGTTATAGATTTTTTAAATAAAGCGGGCTACAATGCTTCTTTTAAAGGTAAAAATGACATTAGAATTGATGATTGGAAAGTATCAGGTAATGCTGCGCACCTTTTCAAAAACAAAACTTTGTATCATGGTACTCTTTTGTTTGATTCTAATCTTGAAAAGCTCAATAATTCGATAAAACCTTCAGGTGCAGTATTTGAAACTAAGGCAGTTCAGAGCAATAGAAGCAATGTTAGAAATATATCAGACTTTAAGTCGGGAGTTAGTAAACATTTATTCTTTGAAAATCTTAAAGATTATCTATGTAAATACTATGCAGTAAAAACTGAAATTGGATTTTCTCAAAACGACATTCTTATCATTAATAAACTCATTAATGACAAATACAAAACTGATGAATGGAATTATCATTATTCCCCTGATTATGTTTTTCGGAATTATTACCTTTTTAATGACTTGAAGCTGGAATTCAGGCTTAGGGTAAAAAGAGGTTTAATTGAAGAAGTGGATTATAATACAGCTCTAACAGATCTTAAAACTGACGAGCTCTTTAAGTCTTTGCTAGGAGTTTTTCATACTCCTGAAAATGTTATTAAAGTTTTGTTTGAAAAAGATTTGGTTATTAATGTAGATACTTCTGATTTTAGAAATTGGGAATTGCTAAGATCGTTTTTTTGATTTTTTTCTCTTTGTTTTTGTAAATAAATTTAATTTTTACTTTCTATCTCCATCACCATTCCTTCCTCAGCAACTACAGTATTTTTAAAAATAGTTTGTGCTTCTTTTTGAAAATCTTTAATATCGTCGTAACGAGCTGAGTAATGCCCGATTAATAACTTGCCTGCCTTTGCTTTCTTTGCTATTCGGGCCGCTTCCATTGCGGTTGTATGTGTTTTTTCTTTGGCTATGTCGGCTTTGTCTTCCAGAAATGTTGCTTCATGATAAAGCAAGTCGACATTTGAAATTTGTTTTATAAAGGTTTCAGTGTATAATGTGTCGGAGCAAAATGCATAACTTCTTGGTGGGGGAGGTGATTTTGTAATAGTGTTATTAGGAATAATTTTCCCATTAGAGTCAATAAAATCTGCCCCATGCTTTATGTCTTGCATTTTATCAATGCTTATTCCGTATTTTTTGATACTTTCTTTTTTGATGTTTCTTTCCAGCTCTTTTTCTTTAAACAAAAAACCATAGCAATCAATACTATGCTTCATTTCAATAGAATCAACTGTCAGAAACTTGTTTTCAAACAGTAATTGTTCGCCTTTGGTTATATCATGAAATACAGTTTTAAATCTTGTATGAACATTAGCAATTTTAAACTGAACCTCAATAATCTCTTTTAATCCCGGTGGAGAATAAATATTGAGTGTTTTTTCTCGTCCCAGCAAATGGTAAGTGAATAGTAATCCCGGCAGCCCCAGATAATGATCTCCATGAAGATGGCTGATAAAGATGTTGTCAATCTTCATCATTGGTAGTTTCATCCTTCGCATTTGCATTTGAGTTCCTTCGGCACAGTCGAGCAAAAAATGATAATTTTGAAACTGTAGCCATTGTGCAGTTGTATGAAAAAGTGAAGTTGGGGTGGCTGCCGTGCACCCCAACACTGTTATTTTGAATGTTTTTGACATTATGTTTTATCTCTCGTAGCTTCCTTTTTTCAGCATAACACCTTCTTTAACCATCAATTTGCCCATGGCAACAAGATACGAAATGTTGAAATCGCTATCCAATACCACAACATCAGCATCATTGCCTTCAATTATTCTGCCTTTTCCTTTAAGCTTAAGGATGTCTGTTACGTTTGATGTGCAAACTTTTACGGCAACCTCAAGTGGCATTCCATCTTTAAGAACGGCATCTGAAATTTCAGTAAGAATAGATTTTGGATATCCCATTTCAAGTTTAATAAGATTTCCTTTTTCATCAAAATCAGGTAAAGATCCACAAGCATCACTTGTCATTGTAATATGCTCGAGAGGTACACCAGCTTCAAGAAGTTCCTTAATAGCTTTTGAAGGTTTAATTTCATACTGTGGAAAGTATGGATAAGAACTTGCAGTAATATCTATAAACCCTTTTTTGCCATATGTTTTAGCATCTTCAAAAATGTAGTCATTTCTATTTATGTGAGTTGGTAAAAATTGAGTCAGCTTTAATTCACTCATTTCAACGGCTTCATAAAGAGGTTTAAAAGGATTTTGTGCATCACCCATGTGAATGTTTACAATTCCTGCTTTACCTCCAAGCATTCCGCCAACTCTTGCATGTTCAGTAAGTTTTATTAGTTCATGCGCTGTTGGAAAAGATGATCTATGATCTGATAATGCAACTTCACCAACACCAATTACTTCCTCGATAAGAGCAATATCTTTTCCAACATCTCCAAGAATTGTAGGAGTTGGCACTTGATAAGAGCCCGTATATATCCATGCGCTAACACCTTCATGTTTAAGTCCTTTAGCTTTCATAAGCACCGACTCAACAGTTCTTGTCATGCCGTCGGTTCCCAGGCACCCAACAACGCCTGTAACTCCGGCCTCAAGCATATGACTAAGCTGCATCTCCGGGGTTCTGGTTGCAGGGCCACCTTCACCACCTGCACCTGCAATATGCACGTGTGCATCTATCAACCCGGGTATAAGCTTTTTGCCATACCCATCAATAACTTCAATATTCCAACTTAGCGGAATATCAATGCTGTCAGCAATCTTTACGATCTTTGTTCCGGCAATCAAAACATCTTTCTTGCCAATATAATCAGGATTGTAAACTTCGCAGTTTTTTATAAGTATCATATATCCAAGTTTTAATTTTTAATATTCAGTTTTGAGTTTGATAATATGCGCCTTTATATTTCAATGACATATTATTAGTTTCTATTTAGTTATGGCTTTTAAAATTCTTTCTTCTTTTATTAAAACATCTTTTAATAAAAGTTGATATGGAAATTGCTTGTGTTTAGAATTCTTAAAACCTTCAAGTATATTAACTAATGAACTAGCAGTAATCAATGATAAGTTAATTTCAAATTCCAAATCACAATCATTAACAAAATCATCGCTAAAATCGGGTGCAACTAATAATGACTTGGTAACATTTAATCCATTCTTTTTTGCAAGTTCTGCATATGCTTTTATTTGGCGAGAAACATAGCTGAATTTATTATATCCACTTTCCTTTACTGTTTTGCACTCAATTATTATTATTTCATTATTACCTAGATTAAGTATTATATCAATTTTGTCTTTTGCTGTATTTAGCTTCTTCTTAAGTTTCTCATCAACATTGAAACCTAATTTTTCAAAAATTGTTTTTGTAATCTCCTCAAATTTCAACCCTAAGTCAGCTTCTTTGATTATAATTCCATTCTCCTTAAGAAGGTTGATATTTCGGAAACCAATAGCCTCGTAATTTTCAATCATTAAATTTTCAGCATCTTTATAGGCATCTAAAATATTTTGGACTAAATCTCCTCTAGACTTTATCTTTTTTACTACAATGAAATTCTTCAAATCTTCTAAAGGTAATATGTCGATAATATCGCGAGGTTTAATGTTGAAGTCCAGTAAATTATTGCTGCTGAGAACGGTTTCTTCCGGCATCTCAAACTCTTTAATTACAATTGATTTGAATGTTTTTTGAACTTCATTTAAATCAAAAAGCAATTTATCATAACCCTCAACAGAAATACCAACTTTTTCATCTTTTTCAAGTTCATTAAAATATAACAGCAGATTGTCAATTTTTTCTTCAATAGTAACTCCTTTTAGTGGAGTTGTGATTTTTAGCCCATTTTCCCAAATTTCATTGATTACTTTCTTTTTTTCTGGTAAGCTGGTACCGTCTTTATGAATTACATTAATAAGTAAATTTGAAAATGAAATACCTTCCTTTATTATCCTTTTAATTTTCGCTTCGTAATCAAGTTCTTTTATATCAATATTGTATTTTCTGCAAATTAAATTAATCTGAGGTTCTTTAAAGGTCTTAAGAATTCTCCTATAATATTTATCCGCAACCTCCTTTTCTCTTAATTGTCTAAGAACAGTAACGATTTCATCTGCGACATAAATAAGATTATTTTTCTTAGAGTAAAATATAACACCTATGTTTTTTAATGAAGTGATTACACTTTCAATATCCATTTTAACAGGTGGTATGATCATGTAGTTAATTAACTTAATTTCTTCTTGTGATAGCTCAAGCTTTTTTGATAAAGTAATAAGTATAGACAATTCATCATCAGTAATTCTCGAATCACGATTGTTCATTACATCATTTGTAAATGCTGTTTGAACACAGGCTTTATAAATTTCATAATCACGTTTTCTGTTGTCCTCAATTTCTGATTTATCTGATTCAAGCTGAGTCTTAAGTTGTTGAGTCCTCTTTTTTATATTCTCAAGTTCTTTTTCATATAATTTAGCTAACCAATTTTGTTTTAAAATGCAGTTTCCGTCCTTGATAATAATATCAATTAATATGTCAAGTTGAGATGTTGTATTAACAAATTCAGATTTTACAGTTTCAGTAAATTCCGCCTTAATAAGGCTGAAGACTTTAGAGATGTTAATGCTGTCCGCACTTCTTAAATCCGTACTACTTTCTAAGAGAATTTTGTCAATTTCTTTAGAATTCTTAGGATTACTTGATTTAATTGTATCAATTATCTTTATGAAAGAATTTTTTTCTAAAGAATTTACTAGATCAAGTATTTTTTCTAGTCTCATTGTTATTTAGTTTAGTTAATATTTCTGTTACTTTATTGCTTAGATTGTCAATTTTCTTTTCTAATTCATCGTTGTTGTCACTAACCATTGAATCAACAAATATAGAATTTACGAGTGAGAGTCCAAAAATACCTCCTGATAAAACAATAAATGTAAAGTAAAGGTAAGTGAAAAAAGAGCCAGCTTTTGAGTAATGTTCTGTTAATTGCTCTGGGATTTCAAACCATCCTTCAACTGTAAATATTTTAAATGTTGAATATAACGAAATCATGGGGTTGCTAAAATATTCAGAGCCTGTATTTTGGAAAATGTGAAAAGAGAGTATCCCTATTATAAAAATGTAAATAAAAAAACCTAAAAATACAAAGACTGAAGTTTTTAAAGCACGTTGTACTCCAGAAACTAGTTTTCCAAAATTCGGAATAAATTTAAAAAACCTAAATGCTTTAAAAACTCGCATTATCCTAAATACTAATAAGAAGCTAAAATCTGCAAGGTTTAAGTCTAGCGCAAAAGCTATAAAAGCAGGTATTGATATAACAATTAGTATAAAATCTAATCTATTCCAATTTGATTTAAAATAACATTTTGCCCCAAATTGTTTGACCTTAATAATTAACTCAATAATAAATAAAGCTGTAATCGTATTGTCTGCAATTGATAATAATAAAAGGTGATTTTCAGAAGTAGAATAACCACCTAGAAATAGAACTGAGGAGTTAATTAAAATAAGCCAAAGGATAAACCTCTCATTTAAAAAAAGTTTTCTTACCATTATTAGTTATTTTTTTTCAAAATTTCATTTAATCAAACCAATTACCCTTCATACTTATTGATAATATCAGGTAGAAATCTTTTTAAGATATCAATTAAAATTGAAGTTTTTTGTTCATCAGATTCGTATAAAAATGTTTCTGTAACAAGGTTGTCCTCTTCAATTTCAATTTTCTCGGGTAGTATTTTAATTGCTTTACCGCCAGTTGATAGCATGTTTTGCATTGATTCTTCAGCCCAGTTGAAATTTTCTAAAATCACTAAATCTGCTCCTTCATGGAAGAATCCAAAATCGTAAATATTTTCTTTTGTGTGATTAAATATAGCAAAGTCAACATCAGGATGTCTTAAAATAATCTTGACATTTTGCTCATGACTGGCATTATTGAAGAAATATGCATTGTTAAAGAATACACCGTCAGGAGTAAGTGCACCGCAATAATATTCGGGCTTAATATGATGAATTATCTCTGAGATTTTCTTTGAAAATTCGGTTGTGATATTATTGCCGGCAATAATAGGAACTCTTGCTAGATGTGGTTCTTTAAAATGCGACATTATAATTTTTCCGGGCACATCTATTGAATCTCCAATGGCAGGTGCAAGATGCATAAATACTCCCGGACCTGCATTTATTTCAATAATACCAAAATTGCTTTCATTCCAAGGTTTAGCAATATCTTCAGCTAAAACATCTATGCCAAGACATTTAACTTTAAAGTATCTCGCAATAGATTCAACCATTTCAATATTTTTCGGATGAATATTATCAGTAACGTTAATTGAAACGCCTCCTGCAGAAATATTTGCTACCCTTCTTAAAAATATTCTTTTCCCCGCCTCAGGAATAGAATTAATATTCAATTTTTGTAAAGCTAGAAATTCTATCAGGTCTTTATCAATGTTGATTTTACAGAGAGGCGACCTGGCATTATCCAGCCTTACTTCAAGAGCATTTTGCTCTGAAATTAGTTTATCAATTGTATCTATTCCATTTCCATCTACATAAGCAGGAATCCTTTGTAATGCAGCTACAAACTTCCCGTCAACAGTTAGAAGCCTGTGGTCGGTGCCATAAATCTGCTGTTGCACAATTGCTCCATCGAAATTTACTCCATGAACTTTTGCATAGTCAATGATATTATTAAAAGCAATTTTTACTTCAGCATCGCTTTCGATTTCAGTAGTAACTCCCTGACCCTTGTGTCCGGCAACAGGCTTTACAACAACCGGATAACCAAGACTTTTGGCTGTGGAAAGTGCTTCTTCTTCGGTGAAGCAGTTTTTGCCGATAGGAGTGGGGAATCCGCACATAATCAGGAAATCTGCCACCATGTCTTTGTACATAGTAAACTCAGTGTCTTTTATCCCGTCGGTATGGAATGTTGTTGAACGACCCCTCAATTGTTTTTTACAATATCCCCACTGAAATTGATTTTCTTCACCCAAGAAAAAGACAGGAATATTTCTTTTTAGTCCTGCCTCAAACAATGAATAAAGAGTTGGACCACCTAAAATAGATTTGTTAAATTCATCCTGAAGTGCTAAGAATTTCTTATGGAAATTAAATTCATCAACTTTTTCTTCATTCATAGATTTAAACCAATCGGCAACCAAAATAACTGCATCTTCTGCTGCATATTCATCTAAAAACTCTACTGCAATCACATATTCATCGCCGTCTTCAGATATTGAATACCTGTTGATGTAAAGATTGGTTTCCATTTTTAACACTTCTATAAGAACGTCAGCAAAAAGGTCAATCACAACAGCATGATTTTTAGATTCAAGGTATGGAAACTCTTGGTAAACTGTTCTTTTATAGAAATCAACTTCAGGGCCTTCTGGCTCCATGAAAAGGTTAAATACCAAGGCTCTGCAGTTTAGGTAATGATTTGGCCCGTAATAGAAATAGAATTTTCTAGTGTTGAAGTCTTGCATATTGAACAAATTTAGTTAGTGGTCTTTGTATTTATTAAATTCTGAGTAAAAATACAAAACTAGTTTTATCATTGTTATGTCGTATGAAAAAAAATAAGGGATTATTTCAAATTGAGTATTTTTTTTTGATTAAACACTGATTTATTGTCCATGAAAAATAAAAAACATCAACTTTATTAACTTTCCGAACTTTTTTAAATAAACTCCGTACAACCTTGTAAATTAATAGTATGCCTTTGTTTTAGGAGTTTTTCGCATGACATTGATTTTTATAAATAAATAATTGTTTGGAAAGCAGTGCTAAACTGTTGAAATATTAAGAATTTTAGTGTATTTTTGTTAGTTAGATAAGATACCTAAAGTAAATAACGAATTGATTGCCTATGGCTGGTTCTAGACTGTTTAACTTTGTACTCGCAATTTCACTTGTTATGAGCAACATTATGCTTATGGCAGGTGATCTTTTTGTATGGATTGAAGTGTCGGGCGGAAAGACCAATATTTGCGAGGGCCAGAAGTTAATTTTAGTTGGTAATGCAACAGATGGATCGGGAGAATATGTTAAGCATTCATGGGCTGGAAATATGGAATTAGCGGAATTTATCAATGATCAGGTTCTGACAATAGACACTAAAACTCCGGGTCAATATTCGTTTGAATATAGTGTGTGGGATAATTTAGAAAATAGCGCAAGTACTAAAATTAGTATTAATGTAAAGCCACTGCCAAATAGTAGGATTGAATCGAAAAGAGTATTCATTTCTAAGCTTATTGGCAAGAAATATCCTGTGAAAATTTATCTAAAACATAAAAAAGACATCAAATCTATCGATTGGTATAAGAATGGCGAAGTGATAGATTCTGATGATATATTTTCAATTAAAGTTAAATCTGATGGAATATATAGAGCAGTGGTAACATCTAATAATGGCTGTGTATCATATTCCAATGCAATTGTTGTTCAATAGGTAAAAATATTAGGTTTCAAAAAAGAAACATATGAAAACAATAAAATTTTCACGTTTAATAAGCAGAAGTATTATGATAGCATTATCAGTATTTCTGTTTGGTGCTTTTCAAAATGCAAAGGCGCAAACTCTCAACGTTAAGATTCAGTCAATTGGGGGCTTTACAGAGTATTGTCAGGGCTCTACAATAATTTTGAGTGTTGATGTTTCCGGAGGGAATGATGATAACATCAGATTCGACTGGTCTGGAGATACACATATTTTTACAAGTATTGTGCCTCCCGGTGATGTTGTGTTTGTAAATTCTAATTCAGCACCCGGTGTTTACTTCTTTGAAGTAGAAGTAGAAGATAGTGATGGCAATATTGGCACAGGTAATATTACTATAACTATTTTGGAGTCGCCACCTGCATCTATTGTTGCCGAAGGCCCCACTACATTTTGTAATGGTGGTAGTGTTACTTTAAGAGCTAATGCAGGTGTTGGATATACTTATCAATGGACAAGAAATGGAACCAATATTGCCGGTGCTACCGGTATTACATATGTAGCTACTACAGCAGGTAGTTATAGGGTTAGAGTTTTTGCCGGAAACGGCTGTAGCAGGCTTTCTAATATTATAGGAGTAACTGTTTATGCTCTTCCAAGTCCTTCTGCATCTAATAGCAGCCCGGTATGTGAGGGCGGTACTGTAAATTTTGCCGGTCTTCCTAATGGAATGGTTTCTTATTCGTGGACAGGTCCAGGGTTTGCATTAGATAATAATCAGAATCCTTCTTATTCCGGTGTTAGTCTTGCTTTTGCCGGCATTTATACTCTTACAGTTACAGATGCTAATGGTTGTTCTAATACTGCAACTACAAATGTTGTTATAAGGCCTCTTCCTGTTGCACCAACATCTGTTACCTCTGATAGAAATAATCTATGTGCAGAAGCAGGAGGAAATATTACTTTAACTGCTGTTGGAGGTTCGGGTGGATTTGGACATACTTTAAAATGGTACACAGGCAGTTGCGGTGGAACTCATATTGGTGATGGAAACAATCTTATTATACCTGCCCCTATCGTTACAACAACATATTATGCATTATATGAATCGGCCGATTGTGGTCAATCATCATGTGCAAGCGTAACAGTTATTGTTTATGCACCATTAAATGGAGGAGCTATTGGCTCCAACCAGAGTATTTGCTACGGAGATATTCCTGCAGCATTTACTAATGTAACATCTCCCTCTGGTGGTTTTGGCGCATGGTCTTATCAATGGCAATTTCAAGTTGGTGCCGGTCCATGGACAAATATATCAGGAGCGAATTCTCCTGGTTATTCTGTTGGAGGTCCTCTTACTCAAACAACAAGTTACCGCAGGTTATCCACAAATACTTGCGGAACAATAGAGTCCAATGTAATTACTGTTACAGTATCAGATGCTTTGAATGGTGGTGTAATTGCTGCTAGCCAAAGTATTTGTTATAATGCTATTCCTGCTCCTTTTACTAATGTGACAGCCCCATCAGGTGGTTCTGGTGCTTTTTCTTATCAATGGCAATATCAGGTTGGTGCAGGTCCTTGGACAAATATCGTTGGAGCAAATGCTTTGACGTATTCAGTTCTAACTCCTTTAACAATCACTACAAACTATAGAAGAGTATCTACCAATACATGCGGTAGCGCTGAATCAAATGTTATTACTGTTACAGTGTATGCTCAACTAAATGGTGGTACAATCGCATCAGACCAAAGTATTTGTTATAATACTGTTCCGGCACCATTTACAAATGTTTTATCACCTTCCGGTGGTACAGGTGCATGGACATATCAATGGCAGTATCGTTTAGGCCCCGGCCCTTGGACTAACATAGTTGGAGCAAATGCTCTTACTTATTCAGCTTCAGCTCCATTAACAGTTACTACTTTTTACAGACGTTTGTCAACTAATACTTGCGGTTCAATTGAATCCAATATTATTACAGTTACTGTTTATAATGAAATTAATGGTGGAACTATTGCTGCTAATCAGAGTGTTTGTTATGGCGATGTTCCGGCTCCATTCTCAAGTGTAACAGCTCCGTCAGGTGGAAATGGCGCTTGGACTTACCAATGGCAATTCCAAGTTGGTGCAGGTGCATGGACTGATATTGCCGGTGCTAATGCAATTACATATGCTGCTCCCGGTCCAATGACAGTTACAACAAATTATAGAAGATTATC
>JAGXRQ010000132.1 GCA_018335675.1 Bacteroidota bacterium
TTCATGGGAACGAGGTGCTAATGAAAATATAAATGGGCTTATCAGGCAATACTTTCCTAAAGGGTCTTCTTTTGAAAATATTACTAATCAACAAATTCAATATGTTCAACACAAGTTAAATAACAGACCAAGAAAAAAATTGGGGTTCTTATCACCAATTGAATTTTTATCATTAAATTTGATTAAACAAAAAGTTGCATTTGTGACTTGAATTCAGCAGTCAATTTTGAGCGCGTTTTTGTTTTTAGATGCTCATAAACTCATTAACTTAGCAACCCATAAACCCATAAACTCAAATATGGCAAAAATTAAGAAAAAAAATACTGATATCGTTCGTTCGTCTGCAGCTGAATATTTAACATTTATTGCGGCACATGGCGATGGTGGTGTGGAAGCGGTGTATGCCGATGAAAATATATGGCTGACACAAAAAATGATGGGTACGCTATATAATATTGAAACCCATACGGTTAATTATCATTTAAAAAAATATTTGCCGACAGCGAATTGCGGGAAAATTCAGTTATTCGAAATTTTCGAATAACTGCCTCCGATGGAAAAACCTACAATACAAAACATTATAACCTTTCGGCAATTATTGCCGTGGGTTATAAGGTTAATTCCGAGCGGGCAGTGCAGTTCAGGAAATGGGCAACCGGCATTATTTGTTTTATCTACCCATTCTTTTACGCTAATCTTGTAATTGTTTAACCCTGCCTGACTTTTAATTGTGGCGAATTCGCCATAATTAAAATCAGGATTATGCACACGCTCCCAAATGCTGAGATATTCAACAGTGTTACGGTTTCTGCAAAAATGTTATCGGTGCTAACGCACCTCAATTCTCTTCTTTCTCTCCATTCTCTTCGTTCACTTAAGTCGCTTAAGTCGCCTCTTTCGCTTCATTCTCCCTTTCCCACGCTATCCCGCTCACTGTTAGCTTTTAACTTTCTCTGTAAAGATATCATCTGACGGCGTCAGGGTGTGTCGCAGGGTGGGGTGTTTTTGTGTTTTTGTTTGCGTTTAATTATGCTTATTAGGACAATAGGGACAATAAGGCATTACACTGAAATCAACGTCGTCAATGTCCCACAAAACTATGACAAATGCACAAAAATGAGGACTATCCATTGAATTTGTATATTATATAGAAGGTGTTGAATATCACACAAGCCATTACTCGCGCGCTCTTCCTATCTCAGCCTCTTCCTCTATTCCTTATTTCAATTCTGGCTTTGGTCATTCTTTCCCTCATACCGCCTTCCTGAAGAAAAGTTTTTTCTAAAGAGTCTATTTGTCGCTTTAGTAGGTAGGTTGTTATGTTTATAAGGCTTATCATTGCATTGGCGCAGATTTCAGGACTTGGGTTTTCGATCGCTTTTTTGAAAGTATCATAGTTTGCATCGGGTGTCCTGTTTAGTTCACGAAGCCTTGTAACCAGCTTGTGGTCTTTATGCCATATACTTAGTTTTTTAGTTCTTAAAAAGTCCTGATAATCTATTAGAAGTTCCTCAAGGCTGGCTCTGGCAACATTTGTAAGCTTTATTTCCATTTCTTTTGATGTGCCGGATGCAACACTTGCTTCAACAATATTTTGCTTTCCACTACGTGCTGCCTGCACCATTTGCCCAACCGTACGGTCATATTTTCCAAAAAAACGATTCGTAAAATAAACAGTACCATCATAGATTATTTCTGATTTTTTATACGTCAAAAGATCTCTATAACCACCATGCGGTGGTATAAAACCTTCGGTTTTATTTGGTTTATTATTGTTGTTTTCTGTTTGCATCTAATTATATTTATTGTGACAATTAGAACTATTATGCCTTCTCCTGACATCAACGTCGTCAATGTCCCACCAAAATATAACAAAAGTAAAGAAAAATAATAAACTTAGGCTATTATTTTATTTAATTTAAATTAAATAAAATGTGTTTAATATAACACCAACATCTTTTCGCAGGTTATCACGCTCTTCGGTTTACACAATCGATGTTATCGGTGCTACGCACCTTATATTTAGGAATTTGCTCTTTATCCACAAATGTTATCGGTGCTACGCACCTATGGGTTTATTGCAACAATAAAGTGACCTCTCGCTTGCTTCGACTTCGCCCAGCACAAGTCGCTCGAGGTGACGTGCAACACTATCGCATCAACACATCATCGCACTACCGCATTATCACATTGCTACATTTTCGCATCATCGCATTATCTCATTATCACATTGCTCTTTTAACTTTTAACTTTTAACTTTTAGTTTTTAGTTTTTAACTCATTGCCACATTATCCAATTAACATAATCTCCCAAATCATTTATATTGGCGAGAATTTTTCCATCATCAACCTCAATCTTTATAGAAGAAAACCTGCTTAAGAACTCCTTAAAATGAAGTTCATCATCAGTTTCGGATTTTGCAGTTTGTGTGATTTTTTTTGAAACTAAAACCGGATGACCGCCTTTGCCTTGGTATGATGGAATGATATAATCAGCTAATTCTGAATTATCAAAAAGTGTTTTTAATAATTTTTGATTAACAAACGGATTGTCAATGTTGTGAAGGAATGTGCAACTTGTATAATTCAAAGCTGTACTGCCTAACTTTAAAGAATAAAACCTTCCTAAATCAGGAAACTCATTAAGGATTATCCTGGAGTTTACGGGTAGTTTCAAATCATCCTTTTCAATAAATTCTAACCCAATCTTATTTACAACAATAATTATTTCACTACAGCCAAATTCGGCATACTCAAAAGCTGCTTTTTGCAGAAAGTTTTTGCTTTCATCAAATCTCAAAGATAGTTTAGGCACTCCCATTCTTGATGAGTTTCCGGCTGCAAGTATAATGGCGGAAGTTTTCAATTCTTTGTAATTCATTATGGAATTCAATTGTGCTAAAATACTGATTTTTCCAAAAGATTTGCTATTTTTGGAGTTATAAAAAGAAACTCCGTGATTCTCCGTGTAATCCGTGTCTCCGTGGTTCAAAAACCCTATAGAAAGACGGCTATAGACAATAACCACAGAGTCTCACAGTTTGAATTTGCACCTTTCACACTGCGTAACACTGTGTAACTAAAACGTTCTTTATATAAATCAAAATAAAATATTATACAAACACCTACATTATGTCAGATAAATTCTACCCGGTTTCATTACAACAATTATTAGAACTATCATTAAACCACCTGAAAAGCGGTCATTTTTTCGGCATTCCCGATAAATTGTTTTTTAATCCAAAAAACAATCCTAAAATCAAAACAAATATTTTCGGCCATAACCTTGTTACTCCCATTGGTGTAGCAGCCGGACCTCACAGCCAAATGTCGCAAAACATAATTGGGGCCTGGCTTATGGGCGCAAAATATATAGAGCTTAAAACGGTGCAAACTCTTGATGAACTTGAAGTTGCTAAACCTTGCATCGACATGCAGGATGAAGGTTATAACTGTGAGTGGTCGCAGGAATTAAAAATAGAACAAAGCTTTGATGAGTACCTGAATGCCTGGATTGTTATACATATCCTCAATCACAAACTTGGAAATCAGGCAGACATCGGTTGTGTTTTCAATATGAGTGTCGGTTATAATCTTGAAGGCATTCTCAAGGAAAATGTACAGTGGTTTTTTGCAAAAATGAACGATTGCAGCAATGAGCTTAAAGAGAAAATTGAAGAAATCCAAAGTATTTATCCTGATATTGACAAAATCAATATTTCCTCAAAAATATCTGACAACATCACTCTTTCAACAATGCACGGTTGTCCGGCAAATGAGATTGAATCTATTGCAAAGTATCTTTTGGAAAATAAAGGACTTCACACATTTGTTAAACTGAATCCAACACTGTTAGGCCCTCAAAGACTAAGAGAAATCCTTAATAAAACACTGAAATTCAAAACCAATGTCCCTGATCAGGCTTTTGAGCACGACCTTAAATATGCTGATGCTTTGAAAATCATAAAATCATTGCAGAAAACTGCAAATGAAAAAAATCTTGAATTCGGACTTAAACTTACCAATACACTGGAATCGGCAAATATCAAAAATGTATTTGGAGGTGATGTTGATATGATGTATATGAGCGGACGAGCTTTGCATCCAATTTCCATAAATTTGGCAGCAAAACTTCAGGAAGAATTTAAGGGAGAATTGCAGCTTTCTTTCTCTGCCGGAGCAGATGCTTTCAATATTGCAGATATTTTAAAGTGTGGCTTTAAAACTGTAACCGTTAGCTCCGATCTTCTTAAGCCCGGTGGTTATATGAGATTAAATCAATATGTAGAAAATCTTGATAATGAGTTAAATAAAAAGAAAGTAAACAGCATAAACGAATTTATACTTTCATCTGCGAATAAAACCAACATAAAAGAAGCAGCTTTGGAGAATCTCAAAAAATACGCTGCTGAAGTTTTAGAAAATAAGAAGTACAGACGCGATTATATTGTTGATCCAAACATTAAAACAAACAGAGAGTTAAAATATTTCGACTGTATTTCAGCACCTTGTCGCGATACCTGCTCTACAAATCAAGACATTCCCGAGTATATGTTTTTTACATCAACTCAGAAATTCGACAAGGCTTATGAAGTAATTCTAAGAACCAACCCCTTCCCTGCCATAACAGGAATGGTTTGCGACCACCTTTGTCAGAATAAGTGCACTAGAGTAAATTATGATAATTCCTTGCTTATTCGCGAAGTGAAAAGATTTATATCAGAACAAAAAGAAGTTAAACTTTCGCCTAAAAGTAATAACGGCATTAAGGTTGGCATAATCGGTGCGGGTCCTTCTGGTTTGTCTTGCGCATACTATCTTGCGTTGGCCGGGTTTTCAGTAAATGTTTATGAAGCAAAAACAAAATCCGGTGGAATGGTTCAATATGCAATTCCGGGCTTTAGACTTACTGAAGAAGCTATTGAAAAAGACTTTAACCGTGTTTATGAACTTGGTGTTAATGTTCATTATAATACAAAAGTAAACAAAGACTTTTTTGAAAAACTCAAGAAAGACAATCAATATGTTTTCATTGGTGCAGGCGCACAACTTTCATCTGATTTCAAGATTGAAGGAATAGAAACTAAAGGAGTTGTAGATTCATTGGATTTTCTGTTTAATGCAAAAGCAGGTAAAGAAACAGGATTAGGAGATAATGTTGTTATAATTGGTGGCGGTAATACTGCTATGGATGCTGCACGTACTGCATATAGAATTGTTGGGAAAAATGGAAAAGTGACTATCGTATACAGACGTACAGTTAATGAAATGCCCGCCGACCAGGGTGAAATTAAAGCGGTGATTGAAGAAGGAATGGATATAATTGAGCTGACTGCTCCCGAGAAAATTATTACTGAAAATGGTAAAGTTAAAGCTTTGCTTTGCTCCAGAATGGAACTGAAAGGATTGGATTCTTCAGGCAGGCCAAAACCGTTTAGAGTTGATGGTTCTGAATTTGAAATTCCTTGCGACACTATTATTCCTGCAGCTGGACAAAAGTTGGATATAGACTTCTGCGACAACAATCTTATTGTTAATGACGGAATTGACTATACAACAAGAATTGAAAATGTGTTTATCGGTGGTGATGCATTAAGAGGCGCATCTACAGCCATAAATGCAATTGGCGACGGAAGAAAAGCAGCAAATTCAATAATGGAAAGTGCAGGAATTGAGTTTAACATTCCAAAACCATCAAACGGAAAAAACCTGAGCAAGGAAGACTTGGTTATAAAAAGATCCAAGAGATTATTTGCCCCTGAGCTAAATGAATTACCTTTAGAACAAAGAAAAAGCTTTAACCTTGTAAGTGAAACTCTTGATAAAAATACTATTATTGACGAAGCTTCTCGCTGCTTGTATTGTGATGAAATTTGTAATATATGTACAACGGTTTGCCCGAACTTTGCGAATTTCTCATATAACATAAATCCAAAAGCTTTTAAATTGCAAAAAGTTGCAAGGACAGACAAGGATGGAGTTGAATTTCAAGAAGATACAATTGCAGAGATAAAGCAACAATACCAGATATTGAATATTGCTAACTTCTGTAATGAATGTGGAAATTGCAATACTTTTTGCCCGACTTCAAGTGCGCCATATAAGGAAAAGCCGAAAATTCATCTCACAACGGAATCGTTCAACGAATCTAAAGAAGGGTATTTGTTTGTTAAATTACCGGATAGAACAAACCTTGCTTTTAAGCACAACAACACTATTTCAACGCTTTCCGATTTGGGTAGTGAATATATTTATCAGTCGGATTATATCTATGCACGATTGACGAAAGAAGATTTCAGGTTGCTTGAAGCCAAATTCCTAACACCATGCGTAAAACAACACAGGTTTGAGAATGCTTTGCATATGAGTTTTATAATGAAAGGAATGCAAACTTTAGGTAAATAAAAGGTCTGGAGCTTAATACAATTTTACGGTTTTCTATGGTGAAATTCCTCGCAAAACCCGCAAAAGCTTAAACGCTAATTACGCAAAGATTTTAGGACTAGCAAATACTTAGTCAATTCAGCAAACAACTGCTTGCTTTATCTCTTTGTAAGCAAAAGGCATAGAAACTTGCTGATATAAGATATTTCAATTTCTTCCATTTTCTTTGCAGATTTTGCGAATATGAAATTTTTTCGGTTTTTGCGAGGAATAAAAAAAGAGTACCTCAAAAAACATTTACCCAAATCTCAAATAATAATTACCTCAATAAATTCAAGTAAATTTGTAACTTTGAAGCTAGACAACAACAAACTCAAAATATTTTTATATGATACAGATTATAGATAAGGTGATTAATGAGAAGCATTTAGAAAATGCAGTTAAGCGATTTAAAGAAAGAGGGATAATTCTTCCAACATTTGAGCAACAAAGAAATCCGGAGCTTATACCTCAAAGCATAAAAGACAAGTTGAAAAACATAGGTTTATGGGAATTAAATCCTTTAAACCTTTTTAGAATTACCTGGAAAAACGAGCCAAAAGAAAAAGGCGGATTATTTGGAAATCCAAACTACATAGAGCTTCCATCAGCACTCACAGGTGTTAAGGCAAGAATCGTATTATTGGTTGGCAAATGGTTCCCAACAGGTGCACACAAAGTTGGAGCTGCCTACGGCTGTTTGGCACCAAGAATTATCACAGGTGAATACGACCCTACATATCATAAAGCAGTTTGGCCATCAACAGGCAATTACTGCCGCGGAGGTGCATGGGATTCTAAATTAATGGGTTCGGATTCCGTTGCAATTCTTCCCGAAGAAATGAGTGCAGAAAGATTCACATGGTTGAGAGAAGAAATTGGCTGTGAAGTTATTGCAACTCCCGGATGCGAATCAAACGTAAAAGAAATTTACGACAAGTGCTGGGAAATCAGAAGAACACGCCCTGACTGTATGATTTTCAACCAGTTTGATGAATTTGGCAATAGCGCATGGCACTACAACACTACAGGGAAAGCACTTGAAGAAGTTTTCAATCTTGTAAAAACCAAAAAAAGCAATATTGCTGCTTACATTTCTGCAACAGGCTCTGCAGGAACAATTGCCGCAGGCGACTATCTGCGCACAATTGCACCTCACCTTAAAGTTGTTGCATCTGAAGCCTTGCAGTGCCCTACCATTCTCAACAACGGCTTTGGTGGTCACAGAATCGAAGGTATTGGCGACAAGCATATTCCATGGGTTCACAATGTGAAAAATACCGATGTTGTTACTGCTATTGACGATGAATACTGCATGAGACTTTTCAGAATATTTAACGAACCTGAAGGTCATAAATATCTGAAATCATATGGAATTGATGATGAAGTGATTAAAACTCTTTACCTTATGGGTATTTCCGGAATCGGCAATCTTCTTTCTGCAATAAAAACAGCAAAATATTACGAAATGACTGAAGATGATGTGATTCTTACAGTTGCAACTGACTCTGCTGATATGTACAAATCAAGACTTGAAGAACTAACAGCTGACAAAGGAAAATATTCTGAATTTCAAGCTGCTCTGGATTTTGAAAAATGTATGCTGGGCACTACTGTTGATTATATGAAAGAGCTGACTTACACAGACAAGAAAGCTGTTCACAACTTAAAATACTATACATGGGTTGAGCAACAAGCAAAAGAAACAGAAGACCTTAATACATTATGGTATGATAGAGAAATCTGGAACAAACTATTCAACCAGGTTGACAGATGGGATGAGTTGATTAAGGAGTTTAATGAGAGGGTTGCGAGATAGGGTGACAGGAAAAGGTGACAGGAAAGTGACAGGAAAGTGACAGAAAAGTGACAGGAAAGTGACAGGAGGGTGACACAATTACTCAGGACTCAGGACTCAGGACTCAGGACTCAGGACTCAGGACTCAGGACTCAGGACTCAGGACTTAGGACTCAGGACTCAGGACTCAGGACTTAGGACTTAGGACTCAGGACTCAGGACTATAAAACATGGAAACAAAATTCAAATATCAGTGCATTGACTGCGGCAAGGAATTCATCACGGATGAAGTAATTTACCTTTGTGATGTTTGCATTAAATCAAACACTGAAACAATGCCGCCAAGAGGTGTTTTGAAAGTGTTGTATGATTATGACAGTCTTAAAAAAAGGATCCCTTCTTTCACTATTCTAAAACTGCAGCATTTCATTGATCTGCTTCCTTTAAAAAGTCTGGATTCTTATCCTAATCTAAAAGTCGGACAAACTCCTTTATATGAGTTTAACAGCTTTGATGGCGAAGAATTTCCGTTTCATTTATATCTAAAAGACGACAGCCAAAATCCTACTTTTTCGTTTAAGGACCGTGCTTCTGCGCTGGTTTCCGCTTATGCAAAAGAGCACGGGCTTAACACAATTGTTGCTGCATCTACAGGCAATGCGGGCTCTTCCTTGGCAGGAATTTGTGCCTCGCAAAAACAGAAAGCCGTGATAATGGTTCCGGAATCTGCTCCAATTGCGAAGCTTACACAAATTCTAATGTACGGCGCAACTATAGTTCCCGTTAAAGGAACATACGACAATGCATTCGACCTTAGCATAAAAGCCACAAAAGAATTTGGGTGGTATAACAGAAATACTGCCTTCAACCCAATAACTATTGAAGGGAAAAAAACTGTTTCTTACGAATTGTTCGATCAGCTTAAAGAAGAACTTCCTGATAGGATTTTCGTACCCGTTGGCGATGGAGTTATAATCTCAGGTGTTTATAAAGGTTTTGAAGATTTACTAAACTTAGGATTAATACACAGAATTCCAACTATTGTTGGCGTTCAAGCCGAAGGCAGCAGCAATCTGATGGATAATTTTGAAGCTGATAATTTCACATCCAAGCCAAACAATACTCTCGCTGATTCAATATCTGTGGATATTCCAAGGAATTATTATTTAGCTAAACAATATCTGAAAAATTACAAAGGTGAAATGGTGAAAGTGTCGGATGATGAAATTCTAAATGCATCAGCAATTTTATCAAAAAACACAGGAATATTTTCAGAACCTGCAGCATCTGCAGCTTTTGCGGGAATGCTGGCTTATAAAAAAGTCGGAAAAATTGAGGATAAATCAAGAAATGTAGTTTTACTCACAGGTAGTGGCTTAAAAGACTTAAAATCAGTTGGGAAAATCCTGAATATTCCTGATGCAATTACTCCTGATATTGAAAACTTAAAATCTCTTTTAAAATGATAAAATTCAAACTTAATGGCATTGAAAGAACTTATGATGGTTGTCCTGATGAATCACTTTTATATCATTTAAGAATTGAAAACAGAATAACATCTCCAAAAGATGGTTGCTCAGGTCAAGGAGTTTGCGGTGCCTGTACAGTTGAAGTAAACGGCAAGGCAAAACTAGCCTGCAGAACAAAAATGGGTAGTTTGGAAGGTGCTGAAATCATTACCACTGAAGGCCTGCCCGAATCTTTCAGGAATTTTATAGGTAAAGCTTTCGCTGAAAAAGGCGCAGTGCAATGCGGCTTTTGCTCACCCGGATTTATCATGAGAGCTAAGGCTCTTTTTAATTCAAACTCCACCCCTACTCGTGAAGAGATAACGAAAGCAGTAAATCCTAATATTTGCAGATGTACCGGTTATATCAAAATTGTTGATGCTATTGAATCTGCATTCAAAGAATTAAACGGAGTAGATATTACCAAGCCTAAAACTACTGCCAAAATCGGTGAGAGATACCCAAAATACCAGGCTTTTGAGACAGCTCTTGGTATCCGCCCTTTTGTTGATGATATGTTTTTTGACGGAATGCTTTATGGTGCTCTTAAATTTTCCGATCATCCGAAAGCAAAAGTGCTTAAGATTGACTATTCTGAAGCTGAAAAGCTTGAAGGTGTTAAGAGAGTTTTCACAGCTAAAGATATCCCCGGTGAGCAATATATCGGACTGATTTATCAGGATTGGCCTTTTATGATTAAGGAAGGTCAGGTTACAAACTGTATTAGCGATGTTATTGCCGGAGTTGTAGCCGAAACTGAAGCTATTGCAAGAAAGGCTGTTGCTTTGATAAAGATTGATTATGAAGTTTTGGATGCTATAACAAACATGCATGAAGCTGTTAAGCCCGACAGTATAAAGGTTAGGGATGGAAAGTCCAACATTCTGGAAACTTGCAGCATTCAATTGGGAGACGTTGAAAAAGCTTTCAAAGAAGCTGCTTATGTTTCTTCAGGCATTTATGAAACACAAAGGATTGAACATGCTTTTTTAGAAACTGAAACTGCTATTGCACTTCCTGATGGCGATGGCATAAGACTTTATAGCCAAGGGCAGGGAGTATATGTTGACCGCAGGCAGATTGCCAAAATTCTTGCTTTGCCGGAAGAAAAAATAAAGGTCGTTCAGGTTCAAAATGGTGGTGGTTTCGGTGGCAAAGAGGATATGACTGTTCAAGGGCATGCTGCAATGTTTGCGTATTATTTAAAAAAGCCCGTGAAAGCTCATCTTACAAGAGAAGAGTCAATTATAATGCATCCCAAACGTCACCCTGTTTGGATGGATATTAGTCTGGCAGTTGACAAAAATGGGAAATTCACAGGCGTTAAACTAAAATCAATTGGAGACACCGGAGCATACGCGTCTGTAGGAACAAAAATTATGGAGAGAGTTGTTGGGCATGCTACAGGTGGATATACCGTTCCTTCGGTTGATATAAAAGCAGATACTGTTTATACAAACAACATTCCTTGCGGTGCGATGAGAGGCTTTGGTGTTCCCCAGGTGATATTCGCACTTGAAAGTTGCATTGATGAAATTTGCAAAAAAGGAGGTTTCGACCGCTGGCAAATTCGATATGACAACGCCCTTGAAGACGGAGCAAAAACAGCTACCGGCCAGAAGTTACAGGGAGTTGGATTGAAGAAAACCATGCTTGCTGTTAAAGAAGAATTTCAAAAAGCAAAGTATGCGGGTATAGCATTAGGACTTAAAAATACCGGTGTTGGCAATGGTATGAATGATGAAAGTGAGGTTAAAATTATAATAGAATCTCCTGAAAAAGTAATCATACATCACGGCTGGACAGAGATGGGACAAGGAGTGCACACAATGGCTATCCAAACACTTCACCAGGAAACCGGAATAAACCCGGAAATGATGGAAGTAATTGTTGACACTACCGCAGATATTCCAACAGGGATGACCACATCTTCAAGAGCTACGGCATTGGTTGGAAATGCTATTATTGACGCAGCCAGAAGAATTAAAGAAGACCTTAAAACTGCCTCTCTGTCACAACTTTCAGGACGAACATACAAGGGCAAATATATTTGCGACTTCACCTGTAAGCCCGGATCAGATGTCGAAGACCCTAAAATTCACTTTGCTTACGGATACGCAACTCAGGTTGTAATACTTGACGACAACGGTAAAATTTCAAAAGTCATCGCCGCCCACGACGCTGGCAAGATAATGAACCAGATGTTTTTCGAAGGACAAATTGAAGGCGCCATCCATATGGGATTGGGCTATGCCCTCACCGAAGACCTCCCGATGAAAGACGGCAAACCCCTTAGCCTCAACTTCAAAGACCTTGGAATATTAAGAGCACCCGAAATGCCCGAAATGCAAATCATCGGCATAGAAGAAGAAGACATGTACGGACCATACGGTGCTAAAGGAATTGGCGAAATCGGTATGTGTCCCACCGCCGGCGCAGTAGCCAATGCTTTCTACGCTTTCGACGGTATAAAAAGGACAAAGCTGCCGATGGGGAAGATAATGGGGTAATGTGGTAATGTGCCAATGTGGTAATGTGCCAATGTGTTAATGTGGTAATGTCGTATTTTGAAAAGCACGTCATCTCGAACGGAGCGATAGCGGAGTGAGAGATCCCGTGGATAAAAGCACTGTCATTCCCAGCGAATGCGAGGAATCCCGCAGATAAGCGCACCGTCATTCCGACCGTTAGGGAGGAATCCCGTTGATAAAAGCACCGTCATCCCATCAAATCCTTCCATTCCGGATTGATTTTATTTATTAGGATTTCCTTCTTAATACGAGAATATTTTTTAATCTGTTTTTCTCTGGCAATAGCAAAGTCAATACTATCAAATCGCTCAAAATAAACAAGTTTCTTCACATTATATTTGTATGTAAATCCTTTAACAATTGATGCTTTATGCTCTGAATACCGTCTTTCTAAATTATTTGTCACCCCAATATAAAGAACTGTGTTTCTATCATTTGATAGTATGTAAACAAAACCCTGCTTATCCATAATATTTTTTATGTCATACAAATATAGTTATTAGTTTTCTAATATGCGCATTTAGTAGAATATTATATGGTGTTTTTAAATTAATGAAACCGCTTTTACCAAACCTTTCCTATTTTCAACGGGACCTCTCGCTAGCGGTCGAGGTGACAGGTGCATGTAACAACGGGATCCCTCCCTTACGGTCGGGATGACGGCGCACTTTTCAAAGGGAAAGGGATAAAAAGGGCGGCTGCGCCGCCCTTTTTATCCCTCATTATCAGCGCGTTGCACTTCATCTCGAACGGAGCGATAGCGGAGTAAGAGATCCGGTGGATAAAAGCACTGTCATTCCCAGCGAATGCGAGGAATGACGGTGCTCTCGTCAACGGGACCTCTCGCTGACGCTCGAGGTGACGGTGTGACATAGCGGAACTGGAAGCTTCCTTAGATATCGAACCCCTACTCCGCCACAACATCCAATCCTACTCTAATTTCATCGTTTATAAGATTATCGCCAAGATTTTCGAAAAACTTCCCACTACCAAACCTCACATCGAACAAGGAACGGTCGAATGAAAAGTCGGCTTTTGCAGTAAGCTTACCATCCTGAACTTTCACATAAGCAGGGAAAAAAATTCCATGTGTAATTCCCTTAATTGTAAGATTGCCTTTTATCTGAAAATTTGGCAAACCATCCGCAGCAGCTTCAATTTGAGAAATTTGAGCCATATCGAAATGTGCTTCTGGAAATTTTTCAACAGAAAAAAAATCATCAGATTCAAGATGACCTTTTAGTCTGGCATTCATAGCAGGATTTTCAATATCCAAAACAACAATTTTTGTCATATCAATTACAATCTTACCACCAACAAGAACATCATCTACCAAATAGAGTTCTCCTGATTTAACGCCAATCTTACCATCATGCGCCGAACCAACCATTTTGGAACCAATCCATGCTACAGTTGTTTTGTCAGCATCAATATTTTTCACTACAGCATTTTCAGGCTTCTCTCCGGGTGTAAGTGCTCCGGATATTTCAGCAGGATTTCTGACCTCACCACCACAGGAGGCTATAAGTATCGAGATTATTACCGGTATAATGTACTTTACTTTCTTCATGTCGTTTAATTATTTATGTGATTAATCATTGAGTTTTATATCATTAGAACAAGTTTTTTAAAGAAAAGTTCAAACTACAGACTGGATAATTAAGTGTTCTTTCCTCGCAAAAACCGAAAAGAAAAACATACACTAAAATCGCAAAGAATTTGGAAGTAACCATTAAAAGAACTTTGCGTATTTTGCGAATACTCATTTTGCGACTTTTGCGTGGACCATTTTATCTTACAAGTGGCAATTTCCTTAACCTCAACCTTAATCGTATTTTATTTATCTTTGCTTACTATCTAAACTTAAACCTATGGCTATACTTCTTAAAAACGCAACTTTTGTTGATTGGCAAACTCTTGATTTTAAAAGCACAAACATCCTTGTAGAAGAAGGTATTGACGGCAAAATTCAGTTTGTTAGAAATTCAGAACAAGTTGAAAAAAACAAAATAAAGCAAACCATTGATTGCACAGGTAAGATGGTTACTAAATCTTTTGCGGTTGGGCATCATCATGTTTATTCTGCTTTAGCGAAAGGAATGCCGGCACCAAAAAAATCGCCGGAGAATTTCTACGAAATTCTACAATATATATGGTGGAATATAGATAAATGCCTCGACAAGGAAATGATTGAATTTAGTGCTTATGCCACTGCCATAGCTTGTGCAAAAGCCGGCGCTACATTTGCTATCGATCATCATGCATCGCCAAATTTCATTAAAGGTTCACTGAATGTAATCGCTGATGCTTTCGAAAAAGTGGGAGTTAACCATCTTCTCTGCTACGAAATTACCGACCGCGACGGACTCGATAAAGCACAGCAAGGACTTGATGAAACTGAAGATTATCTTAAGAAAAGGCAAGGACTTGTAGGCTTGCACGCATCTTTTACCGTTGGCGACGACACTCTTAAGAAAGCAGTTGAACTTGCAAGAAAATACGATTCCGGTTTGCACGTTCATGCTGCCGAGGACTTATACGACCAAACATTCACTTTGGAGAAATATGGCAAAAGGGTTGTTGAAAGATTCCTGGAAGCCGGGGTTTTAAGCTTATCAAAAACTATCTTAGTTCATTGTCTTCACCTTGATGCCTTGGAAAGAGAGTTTATTAAGAAATCCGTTTGCTGGGTAGTTGAGAACATGGAGAGTAATCTGAATAATAATGTAGGATATTTTTCAGGTAAAGGACTTGGTGAAAAAATAATGCTTGGCACAGACGGTATGCACAGCGATATGCTTCAGAGCGCAAAAGCCGCATTCTTTGTCGGGCAGCGTCATGATATTATTGATTATCCTTCATCATACAAGAGATTCAGAAATGTTCATCATTACCTCAATAGCAATGGATTTAAAGGTGATGGCGATAACAATCTAGTTATTCTCGATTATAAAACTGCTACTGAAATAAATCAAAATAATTTCCTCGGACATTTCATCTTTGGTTTGAATTCGAATCATGTAAATGATGTGATATCTAACGGAAAGCTTGTAGTTAAAGACAGAAAGATCATGATGGTAGATGAGGTTGCAATACTTGTTGAAGCACAGAAGCATGGGAAAAGGCTGTGGAGAAAGTTGTAAGAGGGGTATTAGGTATTAGGTTTCAGGTTTCAGGTTTCGGGTTTCGGGGTTTGTGTAAATTTGCGGATGAAAAAATGCAGTAAATCCAAGCCAGATCGAGGAGATTGAAGCTTTCTGCGAAAATCCGCGAAATCTGCGGGAAAATTTTCACATTTCATTTTCTATCATTTTCTTTACGAATTTTGCTGTTATTTAATTTTTGCGGTTTTTGCGAGGAAAAAAAAATAGCACCTCAAAATAATATTTAGTCATTGCATATTTAAAAATCATCAATTTGTTCTTGTTTTATTAATTTTGTCCAAAAATATTTAAGATATATTGCAATTAAACTTTTTTTAAAAATGAAGACAAAATTCTGTTTATTGGTTTCCTTTTTACTAATTGGCATTTCCTCTTTTGCAGAAAACGATACTACTGAAGTCTCCACGACTAATTATCACAGGGATTACACACTTCTGTATTCTCCAAATTACGACATGCTAAACTCCAGCGAAAACTCCAGAACGGCAGCAAAGATGCTGATTGATGCATACTGGCGTGGGATTGGTCCCAAAATTAAAAACAAGACTATTGGCAGCATTTCCGGATTTCTTTGGACATTCGCAACTACATGGTCTGCTACTCTTTGGCCGCATGAGTATGGGCATAAACTTAGGGCTTTACAAATAGGAGGTGATTTCCATATTGAGAAGTTTTCCTTCCCTGTTGCTTTTGGAAGATTTGAACTACCTGAAAATGTTACCCTTGAAGATGAGACTCTGATAATTATTGGTGGTATTGAAGCTAATAGCATGATGTCGAGAGATGTTATAAACGATTTATATAAATATGGAGGATTATATAATGATGAGCTTTTTACCGGATTTTTCAACAGATTAATTTGGCCAACATATTCTCTTATGCTCAGGTTTGATGTTGATGACCCTGCCTCTTGGATAGATGAGAACGGCGACCCAATGTGCTTTGGAGATGCTGCCTGCTTCGCAAAATTTGTTTGGGAAATGGGTGGGAACGAGTTTTTTATGAATGACGGCTCAATAAATCCAAGTTTTGTAAGCTTTTATCATCAGTTGGGAATTATAGGATTAGCTTGGAATCTGGTTGACCTTAACTTTTACAGGGGTGCCAAAGCAATAGCATCCGGAGAACTCAACGGCCAGAAACCTAAATACCTTTTAGGAGATGAATCCAATGGATGGGCTTATTCTACATTATTCAACACATCAGTATTAGGAGCTGAATTATATCTGAATAACTATTTAAAAATTCAGAATCAGCTATATTCCATATATCTTAAGTACGGATTTCCTTTGGAAAATAATGGGATAGGCATAACAGCATACAATGTAATTGACTTACCTCGTTTTAAATCAGATTTAACTATTGAAGGCTGGAAGCAAAAATTTTACGGAACAGGAATTTCCGCCACAACCACTCTGTCGTTTTCATTGTCGAAAAAGTTCGACATACTTGCACAAGCGGGCTGGAAATCCAAAGGTTATGTTTTAGGCCGTCCGCTTGATGAAGGTTTTGTTGGTTTCGCAGGATTAAGGTATAAAATGTTTGGGCTTTAGGATCAAACTTATTTCTTCTTGCCCTTATTAGCATTAAGTGATTTTTTCTGCTTGATTCCTGTTAACGCATCCTTTGCATTAACAGGAGTTACAACCTTTTTCCCTGTTTTGGCTTCCAATTCCAGTCTTGCAACTTTTGCAACATTCCCACCTTGTTTTGCAACTATTTTGCTTTCCTCAAAATCTGAAGGGTTTACCACTTGCGAAATATCTTTTGTAGAAGCTTCTGCAAGCATATTCAAAATCAATTCAGTATTGGTCATATTGTCTCTAAGGTTTTCTTTTTTCAAACCCTTGAGTATTTTGTATTCTTTAGTAGTTTTATCCGCCCAGGCTTTGGTTATAATATCTGTTAGGATTGCAAATTGAAAGCCTTCTTTTAGCCCTCGTTTTTTCCATTCATCTGTAAGTTCCTTCCTTATTTCAATGCTTTTGAGTCGTTGGTTAATCCAGTTTTCAGAATATCCCAACATCATATACTGCTCCAAAGCCCTATCTATGCTTAACTCAGGGTCTTGCATTTCATCTAATCGCTCAGAGGCCACATGTGCCAGCCACAGTTTAAAAGGTTCCGCTTTAGGTGATGGAATGGATTGAATTAATCGAAAAAGCTGCTCGGCATCAGCCACATCGGTCAGTCTCATTTTACCATCTGCTGCAATCATTTTCAAACCGTGACAATTCGTCACGGTTTCATTTCCTTCTTCCTTAAGTCGTTGCTTCAACTTTCGCCAATAGGCAAGTGGATTAACACTATCAGTAAGTACGGCAACCACATCTACAATCGAAATGTACCATTTCTCCTGATCGGCATCCCAAATCGAACGCACTTGTTTTTCTTCAAACAATTTAATTGCTGTACTTTTGGTCATAATTTTAAAATATTTTAATTTGGCGAAAACTGTTTTCGAGTCTTACCAATTGCTTTTATTTTTTATATTATGGGTTTCGATCATTATTAAATTATTTAATCTGAGTCGCTAATTTACGTTCTTAGGCTATATAATCCTTATAACACCTATTGATCCAACAACTGAGCATCTCTTATTCTTCTTTGAAGAATATTAGAATAATCTCTACCCTTTTTTATCCCATAATCAACATATGCTTTTTGCGCCCACTTTCTGGCAGTTTCAAGGTCGCCCATAATCTCATACATTAGAGCAAGGTTAAACGCCGACCTTCCTGCTGTTTTCCTCTTGTGAGAGTTAACAGATTTATGCCAGGCTTCCATAGCGCCTTTCCAGTCGTTAACAGTTGCTCTTCTTACTCCAATTTTGAAGTCGGAGTTCCCTCTTCCTTTGGTATAAAACTCTCTGGTTACTCTAATCCAAACCGGGCTAATTCTAGTGGCATAAACACTACCTGAGGCATAAGCAGTTTCATTAACAGCCTGACGGTTTTCAATTATAGACCCGATAATAAGCTGCAATGCTGTGCCTGTTCGCTCCCACCTATTCACATGATTAAACATATACTCATCCGTAATTTCCTTTTTAACAGGGTCGTACATACGAAATCCCAACTTAACAGTTGCAACACCTTCTACATAAAACTCTTTTGCCAAAAACTCTTTACCACTTGAATCTTTTTTCTTAACATCTCTGGCTCCATTGGTTACCAAAAAATTTGAATCAAATGCTTCCAATAAGATCAGAGCATCAACATTATACTTTTTACACAATCTTTCTACTTCTGCCCATTGCATGTGTGATGGCCAATCACCCCATAATGAAGGAGTTGTATATTCCTCACTTGTTCTAACAACTTCATACCTATAATTATCTTGTAAACTCCTATACAACCCTTCAATAGCTCTTTGAGAAGCTTCTTTGTTAAGAGCAGGCAGGCTTCCGGTCAAAACACCTGTAACCATAGCCGCATCCTTACTTTCAGGTATAGACCTATTAACTATTGCTACCTTATTAATATGTTGCCCAACATACACGGCTGCCGGTTTCTGAACCGGAACATAAACATTGCGGGTACAGGAAGCTGAAACCAATCCAGCTATCACAAACAAAAACAATAATCGCTTCATAATGGTGTAAATATTAGGTTAATAATGAGTAGTAAAATTACAAAATCTGAAGTTATATTAAAAAAAAAGGTTATTAAACATTGCAAACAATCACAATGATTAATAACCTTCCAATTATAAATTAATCTCTCAGAATGAATAGCTAATTCTCGCAGTTATCATTCTTGGCAATCCCGCTCTAATTCCCTGAGGTCTTCTAGTTGCAATGTATCTTTCATCAGTTAAATTTTTAACACCAATATTAATTCCCAAACCAGTTTTTGCGTGATTATACCAAACTGATGCATTGATAATATTATAAGCCTCAAGTAAACCTATTCTACCATTTGCAGTGGCTTGAACATATTTATAATCTTCGTCATTATTATCAACTTGAATCCAATGATAAACATCATCTGTATTTAACACATCTGTGTATTGCTTACCAATATAGTTTGAAGATAATCTGAAACCAAAGCCTAATGAATGTTCAATATTTAGAGCACCAAATATTGTTAAATCAGGCGCATATGGAGTTTTATTGCCATTAACATTAATATATTCATCAGGACTATTAGTATTTTGAGATTTTTTGTATAGAACATATCTGTCGCTGGAAAACCTGGAGTCTGTATATGTTGCTGAACCTATTGCATTAACTGACCAGTTTTCGGGTAACCAATAGTCAAATGGAATTAACAATGACAGTTCCATTCCCTTATGCAAAGTTTCTCCACCATTAATATAACCTGAACCTAATCCACCTGAAGATTCAGAAACCGGAATTACTTGATTTGAAAAATCCATGTGGAACAAAGTGTATTCAAGAGCAAAACCTTTGATGTTGATTCTGGTTCCTAATTCAAAATTCCAACTTTTTTCGGCGTCAAGTTGCAAATCCTGCCCTTCATTGCTAATCGCATCTTTTATTCTTGGAGGGGCAAATCCCCTATGAATACCAGTAAAAAATCCAATATTTTTGCTTATATTATAGTTTATTCCTGCACCCGGGATTAAAGCAAATACGCTACTATTAGCTGTTAACAATGTGTCTTTGAAATTTCTTCTCATTATTTCTCTTTCATACCAGATATTCTCACTTCTAACACCAGCAGTAAATGATAATTTTTCATTAAACAGCAGCATGTTTTGCAAAAAACCACTAGCTGTATTCCCTATACGTATTTCATCATCACGCAAGTTACCAGAAGAATACAAAGCATTTGTTCCATCAATCCTTTGCTCATATGCTTTTTCATGTAAAAATCTCACTCCTGCGTCAGTCTTTGAAATCATATTAGCTACATTAAATTGATATGACAACCTCGGCTCAATGCCCGCAACTTCAAACTTTCTATTTCTATGCCCTGTTGAATTTCTCATATAAATTGCTCCATCAGGCTCATCTTCAAACCCATGCCAAATGCCTGTCAAATTAGAGGCAGAAGCATTATTTGTAAAGTCCTGTCGTTTCCAGTTTCTTTCTGTAGTATATGCAAATGCCGTGGTATTAATCTGTAGATTATCCCCCGAGTTATATTTATGAATTAATCCGACAGAGTATCTTTTTATATTAAGATTATCTTCAGGGGCTATTCTCAAATCGTCCATGATTCCAGAATCAAACATAGGTTGAGTGAGACCAACGTAGGTTGAATTAGAATTTTCGTTATAATACCCTAATTTAATTATAGCAGAGGATTTTTCTGAAAAAGAGGTTATGAATTTTGAATTAATATCATGAAACAAAAACTCTGTTGGTCCAAAGTTCTCTGCTTGTTTTCTTTGGAGATTTAATGTATACCCAAAATTATCAATTGTATTTCCAAAATTTATTTTCGCATTATAAAATCCTTTATCTCCAGCCCACAAAGAAGCCTTTCCTTCCAGTTCAGAAGGAGCATCTGCTGTAAGGTAATTTATTACCCCTCCAATTGTTTGTGGCCCAAAAAGTATAGAGCCATTACCTTTTAGTATTTCTACACCACTCATTCTATCAATACTTGGCGTATAATACATCTCCGGCTCACCATAAGGCGCTAATGCCACAGGAATACCATCTTCAAGAATAAGAACATTCCTGCTTTTATCAGGGTCAAGGCCTCTAATACCAACATTTAGTCGCAGACCTGCTCCCTCCTCCTCAACAACATTTATCCCGGGAACATTTCTGAAAACTTCATTGCCACTTATTGGCGAAGTAATATCTAATTCTCTCTGACTTACTATCTTTGCTGATCCGGGCAAAAATCTCAATATCCCAACTCTACTGCCGGATATTACTACCTGCTCAAGTAGTAAGTAATCTTCTCCAATGTCAATTTGAATGTTTGAATTAAAATCATCTGGATTAACCTTTTTATAGACACTTTTATATCCCAAACCTTTTACACTCAAAACAACTTCAGCATTGGCCGGAACATCAATTGAGAAGTTCCCATCTGCGTCTGTAATAGAGCCATTGTTTGTGCCATTTAAATAAACAGCCACATATGGCACGCCCTTGCCAGAATTTGTCACTATGCCTTTAACAGCATTATAACTTTCAAATGAATATGATTTAAAACCAATCATTAAAAACAAAATCGAAATTTTAAAAACTTTCCCCATTTCTTTAGTTAGTTAAATTATTATTGTACTTAATTGCCTATTAAGGTTTCTTAAAAAACTTTGTTACACACAAAGCATTCAAATTACATTGGCAAAAGTACTTCGGAGATAATTCTATGGCAATACCTAAAACTAATGAAAGAATCTGGGTAACTCCCTAAAATGAATGAATATGAATACTGTTTATGCAGTAAAACATTACATAGCAGCCTCATCCATGCTTATTATATTTTGCAAAATGGCAAAAACAGTTAAGCCAGATATTGATTTAATGCCAAGTTTGTTTGTTATGTTTTTTCGGTGAGTCATAACAGTATGTGGGCTTAAGTGCATATTAGCGGCTATTTCCTTATTTGAATTGCCCTTCGCTATATACTTCAGAACTTCTGTTTCTCTTTCACTTAGAGTTTCCGACACATCATTAATTTTCTTTTTTCTAACAGAAGCATCTATTTTATTAAATATTTCAGCTGAATTATCGCGAGGAGTAATAAATACTTCAAATGTTTTTTTGCAAATTGGTTTTGGATTATCTAGAAAAGGGATTATAGAATGCTGATGAGATTTTGCAGTTGATGTAATGCTTGGAGTAATAATATCAATTGGAAGAATTATGCATAATTGTTCATATTGAAGTAATTGTTTTTTGTAATAAGACAGGTCAAAATCCGAAAGTATGAGCAGATTTTCATAGTTCTTCAAAATGGCCGAAGACAAGGAAAGTCTGACTTGCTCAAACGGTGATACAACGCATATAAATAATGCACTCATATCTAGCTTATTAAACATTTTTAAATAATTGATTTTCCAATTCCCTTACAACCGGAACCATCATAAGATCTTCAAGCTGCGCGTGCTCATAAACATCCTTTTCAAGCTGAAAAACAGTAACTAATATTTGAATGACTTCAAAATGATTTTCAAACGGTGGTAAGTATTTTATGATTATATTTTTAAGGTCGTTAAGCTTTTCATCGAGATTATCGTGTTCTTTTTCAAAATCAACAATTGAACTATGTCTTATTTTATCAATAACACTATTATCCAATCTCCCGGAGTTATATGCCTGATGCAGTTCCAAAACATATGGGAATACATTTTTTTCTTCGTTTTCCAAATGAGCAACAAGCTCGGCTTTATATTGATTGAAGAATTTTTTAAGCAACCCAATGTCTTTAATTCTATCTGGCTCCTTTACTTCAAGCTTCTTAATATTGTCATCAATAAATGGGATAAGCCTTCTGAGGTAATAATCATGCGTTATTCTTAAATACTTTATTAAATCCGTTAGCAGTTTTTTATTCTCTTCGATATCTGTGGGAACCTCATTATACAAAAACAACCTTACAATTTGCAAAAACAACTTAGGGTTAATTTTATATGATTGACAAATATTATCTATTGTTTTATCTCCAAAGCCAAGTTTTATATTAAGACGATCAAGTATTGACAATGAAAACACATCTGCAAAAATCAGATCTGCCATTCTAGTATTTAGTGTTATCATATTTTTTTATAGTTTAAGGCAAATTTATAAAAATTGTTCATCTTTGCACTCAAATTAATGATATTGAAGAAATGGGAATTCTTGAAATTATTGGTTATTTCGCCTCAGTAACAATTGCGGTCTCTATGACCATGAGTTCGATAGTGAAATTCCGAATAATCAACCTTATTGGCGCATTTACTTTTGCAACTTATGGATATCTTATTGGTGCTTTACCTATTGGGCTGCTGAATACTTTTGTAGTTTCAGTTGACATTTTTTACCTATATAAAAATTTTTCTAAAAAAGAGGTATTTGAAACTCTTGAAGTTAGAAGCGACAACAGATACCTTCTGAGATTTGTTGACTTTTACAACAAAGATATTCAGAAGTTTTTTCCGGGTTTTTCATACAAACCTGAAGTAAATACAGTAAGTTTTTTTATACTCAGAGATATGGCTGTTGCCGGTCTTTTTCTTGCTAGGCGAGAAGATGATAATATTCTTAGAGTTGGCATTGACTACGTATTACCAGAATATAGAGATTTTAAAAATGGTAAATTTGTATATCAAATTCTTCAAAATAAGTTTATTGAAAAAGGATTTACAAAAATTACAACAGATAGCAAAAACAAGCAGCATATTAAGTATTTGAAAAAAATAGGCTTTAAGCAAAAAGAAAGCGGTATCTGGGAATTGGATATCATAAATAACTAACCATATTGTTATGAAACGAGCATGATTCGTTAAACACAAACACGGATGAAAATCATCATGCGAGTTCCATCCGACAACCGAGCTTGAAAAGCGAGCTCAGCGAAGCTAAATTAAAAACAAATTATTTACGTATGAAAATCCTCATAAAAAATTGCCATATCATTACTGCAGATAAATCATATTTTTCTGACATACTTATTTGTGATGGGACAATTCAACAAATAGCAAAAAACATAGAATTATCAGATAAGAATGTCAAAATCATAAATGCAGAAAATAAATATGTTTTTCCTGGAGGAATAGACCCTCATGTTCATATGCACCTGCCTACCCCAGCCGGATATTCGTCAGATGATTTTGACTCAGGAAGTAAAGCTGCAATTGCCGGAGGAACAACCACGATTATTGATTTTGTGACTCCAAAAAAAGGGCAGTCATTAATTGAAGCACTAGAACTTAGACAAAAGGAAGCCGAAAAATCACATATCAAATGCTACTTCCATGTAAGTCCGATAGAATGGACTGAAAATACTGAAAACGAAATTATTGAATGTGTTAATCAAGGCATAAAATCGTTTAAGGTATATATGGCTTACAAAAAGTCTATTGGTCTTAATGACGATATTTTGGAAAAAGTTATTAAAATTGTTGCTAAAGCAGGTGGAATTCTGACAGTTCATGCAGAAATTGGAGATTTAATAGAAGAATTAAGAGACGACTTTTTTAATAAAGGAAACACATCACCATTATACCATGCAAAATCTCGACCTGATTACACTGAAAGTGAAGCTGTAAAAAAGGTTATCTCGTTAACAAAAAAACATTCTTGCCCATTATACATTGTTCATTTGTCGGCTGCTGCTTCCATTGAGCATATAAAGAAAGCGCTGCAAGACAATCAGCAAGTGTTCGCTGAAGCTTGCCCTCATCATTTGCTTCTGAATGAGACAAAGTATGTTGGGAGTTTCGAAGATACCAGCAAGTTCGTTTTAAGCCCCCCCTTAAGAACTAAGAATGATAACGAAGCACTTTGGAAAGCTATATCTGAAGGTATCATTAAAACAGTCGGAACAGACCATTGTCCATTTTCTTCTATCCAAAAATCAATTGGGAAAGATGACTTTCGCAAAATCCCAAATGGAGCCGGTGGTGTAGAACATAGAATGTCGCTTTTATTTACATATGGAGTTTTAGAAAACAGGATAAGTCTTAATAAATTTGTAGAACTTACTTCAACAAATGCAGCGAAAATATTTGGGCTATACCCTAAAAAAGGTGAGATAGCAGTAAACTCAGACGCTGATATTGTTATATGGGATCCTAAATTAGAAAGTATTATATCTTCAAAATCTCACAAACAGAATTGTGACACTAATATTTATGAGGGCTTCAAAACAATCGGAGGCCCGGAGGTTGTAATCTTGTCAGGCAAAATACTTTAAAAACAAACCAATTTCTATGATTTATAACCACTCCGATAATTCTAACCATCGGTCGGTTTTACTATTAAGTTCTTTTTCAATATCAGAAAAAATTTGAGAAGCTTTTGATAATTCATCATGCAACAATGACCCCGAATTCATTTCCTCCAGTAGTTTCTGTTTCTTGCTCTCAAGAATCGGAATTTCTTTTTCGAGATCTTCAAATTCTTTTTGTTCTTTAAAAGTCAGCTTAGTTTTTTCCTTGCCAATTGAAGGCTTCTCTATCTTTTCCTTCTTCTGTGTTTTATCAGCCTGCTTATCAATCGAATCTAGTTCTTTTTTTCGAATTATATATTCTGAGTAATTGCCCGGAAAATCTTTTACAGGAATATCATAATTAAAAACAAAAACATGATCAACAACTTTATCAAGAAAATATCTATCATGAGAAACAACAATCAGGCATCCGGGAAATGAAGACAGAAAATCCTCCAACACATTCAAAGTTGCTATATCCAAGTCATTTGTAGGTTCATCGAGAATTAGAAAATTAGGATTAGCCATTAATATAGAAATCAGATATAATCTTCGTTTCTCACCACCACTGAGTTTCCTAACAATATCATTCTGTTTGTCGTAGGGGAAATTGAAATAGTACAAGAATTGTGATGCTGTAAATGTTTTATTCTTTCCAACAGGAATAATTTCAGCAATATCTTTAATTACATCAATTACTTTTTTCCCTTCATTAACGTTTAATCCCTCTTGACGGTAATAACCAAACTTAATAGTTTCTCCGGCAACAACGCTTCCAGAATCGGGTTTTAGTGCCTGAGTAATAATATTCAAAAATGTAGATTTGCCTGTACCATTAGGGCCGATAATCCCTACTTTTTCATATCTGCTAAATACGTATGAAAAATCTTTGATAATCTTTGCATCGTCAAAAGACTTAGAAATATTTTTAACTTCAAGAATTTTCTTTCCGAGACGAGAAGCTTGCACCATTATCTCATTGGGATTATCCTCATTATTGACAGCAGCTTTTTCCTCCAAATCATAAAAAGCTCTTATTCTGGCTTTAGACTTTGTAGTGCGAGCTTGGGGGGATTTCCTCATCCATTCAGTTTCCTTGCTTAAGAGGTTCCTTGCTTTATCAGTCTGTGAAGCTTCTGCTGCTTGTCTTTCCATTTTTTTCTCCAGAAAGTAGGTATAATTGCCTGAATATCTGTAGAGATTTCCATTTTCAAGCTCGATAATATCATTGCAGACATTATCTATAAAATATCTATCATGACTAACGATTAGCAAAGTAAGTTTTTTCTTAGACAGATAATCTTCCAGCCATTCTATCATATCAATATCAAGATGGTTGGTAGGTTCATCTAGAATAATAAAATCAGCTTGTTTCATTAACACCTTTGCCAAGGCTAATCTTTTGGTCTGACCACCGGAAAGTTCGCCAGCTTTTCTATTTATATCACCAAGCTTGAGTTTTGATATCAATTGTTTAAGAGTAGCTTCGAAATCCCAAGCATTAAGATCATCCATTTCCCCTGATATTCTTTGAATATCATTAAGCAATTCTTTATCATTGAGTCCCTTATTAGCCTTTTCGATAAGACTTTCGTATTTAAGAACGGTTTGCGCGATTTCATCATCAGAGTCGAGCAATGTATTAATAATTGAAACATCAGGATTGAAAGATGGGTCTTGCGGCAGATAAGCTATTTTAATATCATTTCTATAGGAGCATTTCCCTGAGTCAGCAGTGTCGTTGCCTGCAATAATGTTTAATAGAGATGTTTTCCCGGTTCCGTTTCTGGCAATAAATGCAGTTTTTTGTCCCTGATCAATTGAGAATGTTATATTATCAAACAAAACTTTTGGTCCATATGCTTTACTTAATTTTTCAGCCTGAAAGAAATTCATAGTTTGTTTTTTGTGCAAAAGTATGAAAACAAAAAAACCCTGTTATAAAACAGGGTAAAAATAAAAATGCTGTAAAAAAATATCTAAGCTTTTTTTACATTCACTGCTTTTTTTCCTTTTTGATCTTCTTCGATCTCGAAAGTAACTTTATCATCATTATTGATTGGCTCTGTAAGCCCTGAATGATGAACAAAAACGTCAGCTTCAGTTTTGTCGTCAACTATGAAGCCGTAACCTTTTTTTTGGTTGAAAAATTTAACTGTACCTGTTTCCATAAGAAAAAATTTAACTAATAATTGCAATTAACAGTCAAATTTACAAAACATTTCCATGCAAACAACAATATTGAGTGAAAATAATGAGATTAATATAGCTTTATTGATGTCAAATCGACAACATAGGCACATATTAAAATATTTTCACAAATGCGAATGATGTCGATTTGTATAATTAGAAATAAAACAATTCTTCAGCCAAATCTTCAGGTCTTGTAAGAAGTTGTGGATTCTTATCAATATGAATCAGGCCAGAAACCGACAACCTTTTAATTACAAATTCAGATCTATCTTCATCAACTTTCACTTTTGCAATTAGAAGAGATCCCAGCTTAATTAAAAAGTTTGGAACGTGACTAGAAACATCCAATAAGTCTTCCTTGTATGCGATAAACTCCTCATTTATGCATCTTTTATTCTGGAAGCAATTTCCTATATCATCAATAATATCATAAACCTGGGGCAAGGTAAGATTCTCTCTAGACTTAGTCATTATATCATTCCAGCCATATTTGGTCAATTCTTGATCTGTAACTTCAAAACCGGCAGTTTTCATAAGTTTAACAACTGCATTATGACAATTATTTAATTCCGTTTCTGAATTTGTTCCAAACCATGTTATAACGGGAACATGCCTTAATATTGGGCGTTTTTTATAGTCGCTGTTTATTGAGTTAAAAGAGATATACTCATTAAAAGAATTCTGCAAAATATAAATCTGGTCTTTAAGTCGTGCTATCTCACGTTTGTGTTGTAAATCTATTCTCTCAAGCTTTCTTTCATAATAGCGATAATATTGCTTCATGAATTTATTTTGAGGACCTGCAGACACTAGCCTCTGACCTTCCTCTGTGTCTGTAAACTTATTGAAATTTTCAATAAATTTCTCTGCAATTATATCGGCTTGTTTAATGTATGCAGACTCATACTTCCATGAGTTTTTAGGATTCAGAATAGCTGTATCGACACCATTTACAAACTTTGGAATATTAAGGCCGAAAGGTGCAAGCTCTTCAACTTCAGCATTATCAAGTTCTCCATTCAGAATTGCTCTAATTATTTGACGTGTGGATGCAAGGTCTATTCTATGGCCTACTCCGTATGCGCCACCTATCCAGCCGGTATTAACCAAATATGCAGTAGTGCCATGCTGACGCATTTTTTTAGCTAATTCACGGGCATAAACTGTAGGGTGCAAAGGAAGAAATGCAGCGCCAAAAGCAGGAGAGAAAGTCATAATAGGTTCTTTTACTCCTCTTTCAGTTCCGGCAAGTTTGGCTGTATATCCACTTAAGAAATAATACATTGCCTGATCACGACTCAACCTTGCAACAGGCGGGAAAACTCCAAAAGCGTCTGCCGTAAGGAAAATAACTTTCTTTGGGTGAGTTCCCTTAGAAACAGGTTTTACAATATTATCGATATGATAGATTGGGTAAGAAACCCTTGTGTTTTCTGTTTTTGTAGTGTCAAAGAAATTTATCTCACCTGTTTTTTCATCAAATACAACATTTTCAAGCAAAGCATCTCGGCGAATAGCGTTAAATATATCAGGTTCTTTGTCTTTACTTAGCCCAATGCACTTAGCATAACATCCACCTTCGAAATTAAAAATACCATCATCGTCCCAGCCATGCTCATCATCGCCAATCAAATATCTTTCAGGGTCGGTTGAAAGCGTAGTTTTACCTGTGCCGGACAATCCAAAGAAAATAGCAGTATCGCCATTTTTACCCATATTAGCCGAGCAGTGCATTGCTGCCATTCCTTGAAGAGGGAGAAAATAATTCATTACAGTAAAAAACCCTTTTTTAATTTCTCCACCATACCATGTACCACCAACAATAGCAATTTTCTCTTTAAGATTAAACGCAACATATACATCCGAATTCAACTGTTGCTTTTCCCATTTTTCATTTACTGTTTTGCAAGCATTAAACATTACAAAATCCGGCTCAAAACTTCTTAGTTCTTCTTCAGTAGGCCTGATAAACATATTCTTAACGAAGTGAGCCATCCAGGCCACCTCAGTAATAACTCTAATTTTTATTCGTGTATTCTCATTAGCACCGCAAAAAGCATCCATCACATAAAGCTTTTTGCCATTAAATTGTTTTATACTAGTCTGCTTTAAATCATTCCATATCTCTTCGGAAATAGGCTTATTATCAGACTTATTATTTGCATCTGCCCACCATATATTATCTTTGGAAGTTTCTTCCAATACAATATACTTATCTTTTGGAGAGCGACCGGTAAAAATACCAGTATCTACAGTTACTGCGCCTAAACTCGTCACATAGCCCTTGTCATATCCTTGCAGTGCCGGATCTGTTTCATGAGCAAAAAGTTCGTCGTATGAAAGGTTGTAAAAAATTTGACTTACGGCCTGTATGCCGTATTGACTTAAATCGGGTGCTTGCAAACCTTCTGTTTGCTGTGCGTTTTCATTATACATATTGTGGAAAATTTATATGGGTTTTTATATATGATTGTTGTGCCCAAAATTATAAAATTCCACTCTGACAAAGGCAATTTGAACAAAATATTTTGAAACAAAAAAGAAGACACTTTCGACTGCCGACTTTCGACTTTCGACTTCCGACTTAAACCCCAATTCTATATGAAAACTTCAGCATAAATACATTGTGAGGTGTATCAGCAAAGAGTTCAGAAACATCATGTTGAAAATCAAATTCTCCATCTCTAAGAAAATGGTTTCTGGTTTGAGACCAAACAAAAAACAATGTAGATCCCGGTCTGAATTCCCATCTTAAAACAAGATTTGAAAGAAATTCCTTAAAGTTGAAGTCAGGGTTATAAAAACCATAATCAGTATTGCCGTTTCCACTTTCAGAAACAAGATATACCATTTCATTAGCATCATATGATATTTGATTTTCAGTGAAAGAATTAACTCTATCGTTTAATCCTTTGGCACTTGGGTTAACAACTTTCTTAAAATCAGAATATTTTCCTGTAGCAATAAAAGGTTGCCCCCAGTATTGAAGCGATAAATCAGGTGTTATTGTATAATTTATTCTCAATGATAATGAAGCTACAGTTTGATCAAGGTTTCCAACTATATAAACTTTTTCACTGCCAATATTAGTTGTAGTTACATATTGAACCTGATTACTATATTGAGAATATCCCGGAGCCAACGATAAAAGCAGAGCATTATGAGGGCGGTATGTAATGCCAACATTAACACCCATAGACTCATAGCTGTTTTCAAATCCATGTTGATAGTTTGAACTTACCGAGAATCTAACAGCTTTTCTATCGTCGGTGCCGGCAGACACCCAAGAATTAACACTGCTGTTCATTGCAAAAGATGGTCCGCCTCTTAGCCAAGCTACTGAAAGAGGCTCATGGTTATAGTTAGCTCCGACCGACATTGACCAGTAGTTTACAAACTGCATCCAACCGTTAACATTTCCTCCCAGATTAGTTCTTTCATTTCCAAAAGTAAAAAACGACCATTGGTTAAAATTGACATTAACGTTTCTAACAATCCCAAAAGGTTCATTAATTCTATATCCAGCCCACAAAACCTGCACAATGTTATCAGCTTCTCTCAGATATCCAATATCATTTAGTTCCAATCCCGGGCTTTTAATCATCAAAGCTCCAAGCAATCGGAGATTTCCACTAATTTTCCCTAATTGAAAATTTCCACCAAATCCACTCAAACTTGTTCTATTCGGATCAAACTCAAGGTGGTCAGCATCCGGTCTTTGATAATATCTTGAAGGAGATAATTGAGCTCTGGTCATTGCATTTTCACTTCCTCTCACATGGCTGCCATAAACTGAGCTTAAAAATATATATTTTCTTCCACCAAAAATATGCTGAACATCAACACCTCCTGAATAAGCTGAGCTATTAAGAAAGTCGAGGTATTCCTCTTTTATATTCCTGTTTACAGCTGTACCCATAGCACCAATGGTAGTATTTCCATCATTAATTTCCTGGATAACTCTTGCTGCTATGTAGTTTGTAAATGGCTCAACCATCATTTTCGACCTATCTCCCAAATTATCTATTTCAGCGTATTGAGAAGCTGTTGACGACTGAAGAATTCCCACAGAAAGTCCATTATTGGTTCTCCCGGTAAGTTTTAATGCACCAATTATAGGAGTATATTCAGGTACATCAGCAAATTGACCATTACTTAATGATGGGCTATATCGTGGCGAGCGACCAATTCGCCTGGAATATAAAAGATTTTCAGTTCCAAGATCACCATCACCCAACCCAATGCTAAACATGAATATATCTCTTCCCTCAGTAAAAAATGGCCTTTGTTCCGGAAAAAACGATTCAAAAGCTGTAAGGTTAACTTGAGAAGGGTCGGCCTCAACCTGTCCGAAATCCGGATTCAAAGTAAAGTCAAGAGTGAAGTAGTTGGTAATTCCAATTTTTCCATCTAACCCCCCATTAAACTTATAATCTTTACCTGTTTGAAATGGATTATCGGGCTGAGCTTTAAATGTCTCAGCAGAAGTTAGAGTATAGGGAATTAAGTCAAATGTTTTTTTCGCCTTGATATTATCTATGCCTGACAGAAACCCCATATAATGAACCCATCCTGAAGCATTTCTTGCAACAGGCTGCCAAAGAACAGTTTCATCATTTCTATATATCTTTCTTTCAACCTGAAAGCCCCATTTATTAGCTTCAGAAGGATTAAACCTTAGTTGTGAAATTGGTATCTTCATTTCAGCATACCAACCTTTATCATCTTTTGAAGTCTTAACATGCCAAATAGGGTTCCAATTGATATCATTATTTCCTCCATCGTTAGAAATAAAATAATCTTTCTTAACGCCGGCAGAGCTAACGAAAAAGCAATATGCCGTTCTGTGATTAAGATAACTATCAAATTGAATTCCGACATAATCGCCATCAATCTGATCTCTTCTTGTTAAACGACTTACAATGCTGTCAGGAGAATTATCAAATGCTTTTATAGCCACATAAATGTAGTTATTGTCAAAAAGTAAAGCAAATTTGGTTTGTTGAGATGGCTCTATTCCTTCTACAGGGTAATACTGAACAAAGCCATTGTCCCATTTGGCATCTAGCCAACATGGGTCATCAAGAATTCCATCAATTGTCGGAGATTCAGAACTGACGGGACTTGCGTTGAAAGTCTTCTTTTCATAAAAAGTAGTATTTGCAAATAAGCCAATACTAAAAATAAATGCAAAAATTAATGTTGCTGCTGTTTTCATAATTGCAAAAGGCTTGAATAAATTTAAGAAACGGAATCGACTCCAATAATTCGCTAAACTGAATATTCATGCATAAGACGAAAAGGCATATTATTTTGTTACAGACGGTATGCAATTATCTTATTTTTTGTAGTTTTGCCAAACTTTTACAGCAATATCAAACATATATAAATCACACTAAATATGAGTTCAATAATAGGAATCCGTCACGAAGACAAGTATTTAATGGAAAGGCGCACACCGCTTGTTCCAAAACACATTGAAAGACTTATAAAGCAGCACAATTTAGAATTTATTGTTCAATCGTCTCCCAAAAGAATTTTCACAGATGTAGAGTTTAAAAATTCAGGTGCAAGGGTTGAGCCAGATTTAAAAAAGTGCGATGTAATTTTCGGAGTGAAAGAGATTCCTGAAAGTGCTTTCGAACAAGGAAAAACATACGTTTTCTTTAGCCATGTAATTAAAGGCCAGCCTTACAATATGCCTATGCTTAAGAAAATGATGGAAATGCAGTGTAACCTTATTGATTATGAAGTTGTAACTGATGAGCAAAAAAAGAGATTGATATTCTTCGGCAAGTATGCAGGATATGCCGGTATGATAAATTCTTTGTGGAGCACCGGGCAAAGACTAAAAGAATTCGGTTATACTGATAATGTGTTTTTGAAAATTCAGCAGTCGTGCAAATACAATTCATTAGCTGACGCAAAAAAGGTAATTTCCGAAGTTGGGCAAGAAATATCAAAAAATGGACTACCAAAAGAGTTGCTGCCATTCACAATAGGCTTTACGGGATATGGGAATGTATCGATTGGAGCTCAGGAGATTGCCAACCTTTTACCTTCAATTGAAATTTCACCTGAGGATTTGCTAAGCTTGAAAAACCAGCCTAATTTACCTAACAACGTTATTTACAAGGTAATTTTCAAGGAAGAGCATATCTCAAGGCTGGCAAATAATGAAGACAAAGAATTTGACCTTCAGCATTATTACAAAAATCCGGAGAACTATACAAACAACTTCGAGCAATATATTCCACATTTATCGGTATTGATGAATTGCATGTATTGGGATTCACGCTATCCAAGAATTTTCACTAAATCTTTTGCCAAGAACATATACAACCAAGGTAATCCAAAGCTTATAGTTGTTGGTGATATAACATGCGACCCTGACGGATCAATTGAATTTACTCACAAAGGCACAGCTATTGAAGACCCAGTATTTGTTTATGATCCGATAAATAATGAGCCAAAAATGGGATTTTCAGGAAATGGAATACTTGTAATGGCTGTTGATATTCTTCCCAGCGAATTGCCAAGAGATTCTTCTATGGCATTTTCAGAAGCATTATACAACCTTCTTGCACCAATTGCAAATGCCGATTTTGCAGCACCATTGTCTGAATTAAATTTGCCGGGCTTCGTTAAAAGAGCGTTGATTCTGAAAAACGGAAAGCTAACTCCCGACTTTGAATACATTTCTAAATACCTATAAAATAAATCATTCTACTAAAATATAGTTTCAACAAAATGAAAAAAGTACTTATACTCGGCGCCGGTATGGTTGCAAGACCAATTGTAACATACTTATTAAAGCAAGGATATTTTGTATCAGTTGCTGATCTTGTAAAAGAAAAAGCTGAAGAGCTAACCAAAGGCTATGAAAATTCTCAGGCTATACAATGGAGTGTTGATAACGAGACTGCATTAGACTCTATGGTAAAAGAACACGACATTACTGTTAGCCTTTTGCCTTGGATGTTTCATGTAATAGTTGCTAAATATTGCATAAAACATAAGAAAAATATGGTTACTACATCTTATGTTAAGCCTGAGATGAAAGCACTTGATACTGCAGCTAAAGACGCTGATATCATTATTCTTAATGAGCTTGGACTTGACCCGGGAATTGACCATATGTCGGCATTGAGAATTATAGACAATGTACATGCAAAAGGCGGAAAAATTGAAGAGTTTTATTCAATTTGTGGCGCATTGCCAGCTCCTGAAGCAGCCGACAACCCGTTTAGATATAAGTTTTCCTGGAGCCCCAAGGGTGTTGTAATGGCAGGAAACAATGAAGCTAATTATCTTAAACATTGGAAAAATATTAATGTCCCAACTGCAGACTTGTTTAAAAATCCATTGACTGTCGATTTTCCACAAGTTGGGAAACTTGAAATATACCCAAACAGAGATTCAGTTTCATATATCGACATTTATGGAATTCAGGAAACAAGCACTATTATGAGGGGAACATTCAGGTATCCGGGCTGGTGCGAAACTCTTGATGCCATGAAAGCCCTTAAACTAATAACATCCGACTCTTATGACTTTACAGGAAAAACTTACGCTGAAATGGTTGCGATGCTAATTGGGGCAGACAGTTCCGCAGACATTATAAGAAAATCGGCAAAATTTTTAAATATTAGTGATGATGCCTATTCTTTAAAAGCGCTAGAGTGGCTTGGAGTGTTTGACCATAGACCTATGAACAGACAAACCGACTCTCCATTTGAGATTACCTCTGACTTAATGATTTCTAAAATGGAACTTGGAAGAAATGAGAGAGACATGGTTGTAATGCAACATATCTTCCTTGTTAAGAACTCTGATGGAAAGAAAGAAGTTATTAAATCTTCTATGCTTGACTTTGGAACATTGGCAACTGACACGGCTGTTGCCAGAACAGTTGCTCTTCCCGCAGCTGTTGGAGTAGAAATGATTTTGGCAGGAGATATTAAAGCCAAAGGAGTGCACATACCTGTGATTCCGGAAATTTACAATCCGATTTTGAACAGGCTGGAAGATATGAATATCAAGATGGTTGAAGAATTCAACCTACCTATAAATCAGATGATTGGATAGGCACTTAACTAATCCTTTATCATTTTTTAACAGGTAGTTGGTGAAATTTTGCTACCTTTGCAAGTCGAAAAATTAAAAATTAACAAAAAAAAATCACAATGTCAACCAAATCATTATTCAAAGTTATTGTTGCAATTTTACTATTGGCAGTATTCCCATTTAATCTATTAGCAATTGATGAGCAGGAAAACAAGTTCAAATATTCAAACGAATCTCTTCTTGGATTTATTGACTCAAACAAAGAGATTAGTGAATTAAGAAAAGAAAATAATGAAAAAATTGAAGCTTCAATAGTTGAGCACAACCTAACAATGGAGCGTTACAATCAGATTGCACGCGCATCTCAGATTGGAGCATTACAGAGTGGAACCTTCTCAGACGAGGAAATTGAAGCATTTAACAATGTTGGGCCAGTCATTAGCCAGCATCAACGCGACATGCAAACAGCTATGCAAATGATTCTTGAAGAAAATGGATTAAACTCTTCATTATATCAGGAAATACTTCGTTCTTACCAACAAGACACTGCACTACAGGAGCATGTTCGTGAACTTATGCGTGAAAGAGCGATTGAAGCAGCACGTGAAGCAAGAAGAAAAGAAGCTGAAGAAAAAGCTAATCAAGATAAAGACAAAAGCTAAAATATATCTATCATAATGAAAAAAGGCTGTTTTACTAAACAGCCTTTTTTATTTGCTTTCTAAGCATATTAAGAGCAGTAACTGAACTTCTCACAATATTTCTATCTCTTCGATCACCAAATAAAAACTTTTCAACTATAGTTTCCTTATCAGAAGACACAGCTATATATACCAGTCCGACAGGCTTTTGTTTTGTACCTCCTCCCGGGCCGGCAATTCCTGTAACAGAAATAGAATAATCGACTTTCAACACTTTTCTAACTCCTTCAGCCATTGCAACAGCAACCTCTTTGCTCACAGCACCGTATTTGTCAATTAGCTGAAAAGGAATACATAATTGATTTATCTTAACATCATTACTATAAGAAGTTATTGAGCCTTTATAACAAGCAGAACTACCAGGAATACTCGTAATAAGATGTGAAATATAACCTCCTGTGCAACTTTCTGCTATCCCCAAAGTAAGATTATTTTTTGCAAGTAGCTTTACTAATATCCCCTCCAAAGTATCATTATCATATCCGAAAATATATTCCGGAATAAGCTTTCTTAATTTAGCCACTTCAGCGGCAATATCTTTTTGCAGTTGTTTTTTATCTCTTCCTGCAGCGGAAAGTCTTAATCTAACTATTCCTGCTGAAGGTAAATATGCAAGACTAATATTTTTGGGCAAATTATCTTCCCACTTTTCAATCAGAGCCGCGAGAAAAGACTCTCCAACGCCTTGTGTAAGAATAGTTTTATGAACAATATATTCATCACGAATTTTACTTTTTAACTCGGGAATAATAAAATTTTCGAACATATATTTCATTTCAAAAGGGACACCTGGCAGAGCAGCTAAAAATCTTTCATTTTTGCGATAAAATAGTCCGGGAGCAGTTCCTTCCGGATTTCTGATAAATCCGAACCCAACAGGAACCGAAGATTGCAACCTGTTAAGTTCTGTAAGCGGCATACCTCTTTTTTTGAAAAATGAGACTATATCATTAAGCACCGTTTCATTTATTTCCAGATTTGTTTTGAAATATTTAGCTAAAACATCTTTGGTAAGATCATCTTTTGTTGGGCCAAGACCACCGGTAATAATAACAATTTCTGACCTCTTCAAAGAAACATCAATTGCATTATAAATATCTTCTTCAACATCAGATATTACCGAAACATATCTAACCCTAACGCCAATTTCGTTCAACTTCTGACACATCCAAGATGAATTTGTATTTACAACCTGCCCTATTAATAGCTCCTCTCCTATGTTAATAATTTCGGCATTCATATATGTGTTATTGATTTATACTATTGCAAAAATACTTAAGAAAACGACTCGTCAAGTTATATAGTAAGCCTGTTTTTAGGTATTATGCTATTTTCTCATTATTTTTGTTAGTTCTAAAAATAAACACTAAATACAAAGTTTATGAAAAAAGTTTATAAAGAATCGGAACTGATATTAAATCCAGACGGAAGCATTTATCATATAAAATTAAAGCCTGAAAACATTGCACAAAAAGTTATTGTAGTAGGCGATCAAGGCAGGGTTGAAACAGTTTCAAAGCATTTTGAAAAGATAGAGCACAAATCTCAAAACAGAGAATTTGTTACACATACAGGATATTTTAACGGAAAAAGAATTACTGTAATGTCGACAGGAATTGGAACAGATAATATAGACATTGCCATCAATGAACTTGACGCTGCAGTGAATATCGACTTAGAAAAAAGAATAGCAAAAGACAAACATACTAGTTTAGATATTATTAGAATTGGCACTTCTGGCGCTCTTCAAGCTGATATTGAAGTAGACAGCTTTGTTGCATCTACACACGGGATGGGCTTTGATGGTTTGCTAAATTTTTATGATTATAAAGAAGGTATAACTGAAGATGATATTTCAAATGCATTTATTGATTATGCCAAATGGGGCAAAAAACTAACATATCCATATGTTGTGAAAGGATCTGACATGCTATTGGAAAAAATTGCTCACGGACTAAAAAGCGGCATAACAGCTACTGCGTCAGGATTTTACGGACCACAAGGACGAGAGTTGAGAATTCCACTTTCAGTGCCGGACTTAAATGAAAAGATTGAAAATTTCAATTATAATGGTCACAGAATTACAAATTTCGAGATGGAAACATCAGCGCTATATGGCCTTGGAAAAATATTAGGACACAATACTCTTACAATATGTGCAATTATTGCAAATCGCCTGGCAAAAACATATAGTAAGGATTATAAGAAATCAGTAGAAACCCTTATTAAATTAGTTTTAGAAAGATTCACATCATATTAATAAAATCGATTATATGATAGCAGATGAGGTTGAAAAGAACAAGGAGATAAAAGCCTTGATTAGTTTAATAGACGACCCCGATGAAACAGTTTATACAGAAGTGTTTGACAAACTGATAAAAGAAGGTCAAAATGCAATCCCACTTCTTGAAAAAGCATGGGAAAATTCATTACAGCCGGAAATACAAAACAGGATTGAAACGATTACTCATCAAATTCAATTTGAATCGGTTTGTAATGATCTTGAAATGTGGCTAAATACAGAAATGGATGTTTTATCGGGGTCATTAATAGTTGCCAGATATCAATATCCAAATCTAACAGAGAACGAAATCAGGTATGAGATAAATAAATTAAGAAAAGATATCTGGATAGAGCTGAATGACAATTTAACGGCATTAGAGCAAATAAAAGTTTTCAATCATATTTTTTACGAAGTTTTCGGCTTCAAAGGCGACAATACGAATTATCATTCGCCTCAAAACTCTTACATCAATATTGTATTAAATAGCAGAAAGGGGAATCCGCTTTCTCTTGGAATTATTTACATGATACTATCTCAGAGTCTCGAACTACCAATTTATGGAGTAAATCTGCCTGAGCATTTTGTGCTTGCATATACAGCAAAATCTTTAGATCCGGACACTTTAACAATAAACGACAAAAATGTACTATTTTACATTAATGCATTTAGTGGAGGAGCTGTTTTGTCGTACAAAGAAATTGAGGATTTTCTAAGAAAGCTTGACTTAGAGCCAATCCCGCCTTACTTTAACCCTTGCAGCAATCTCGACATAATAAAAAGGATGATAAACAATCTTATACTTTCGTATGAGAAGAACGGAGAAAAATCAAAAGTAAAAGAATTGAAAGTATTAAAGAGTATAATAGAACCAAAAAAGCCCTGATAATTACCAGGGCTTTTTCATTATCATTAAGCTTCAGCGAGCTTAACTTTTATCTTTTCCATTGGCAACTTATCAGTTAGCCCTTTTTCTTCTATCGTTTTGAAAAGAGATTCAGTGCTAATAATTCCGGATTTCAATGCGAAGTAAAACACTCCATAAATGGAAGCATCTCTGGCTCCAATGCTTCTGAAATCATGAGCAATAATTTCGGCTCCGGTTTCAGGAACTGTAAGACTTGAATCAATAAAAAGTTTACCGGATTTCATGTTTTTGATTCTGGCTTTATTATGAGCAAGACCGTCGGCGCTTGTAATAACAACCACGTCCGGAACATCAATACCATGAAACAATATCTCCTCAGGAGACAAATTCAATTCGGCTGTAGAGAAGCCAACACCAACTGTAACAGGGTAGCTACCTTTCTGAGTTACAGACAACCCTGAGCGAATTGAAGCTTCAGAGAGCAATGTTGCAGCAAGCTGAACTCCTTCTCCGGCGGAACCGCTAAGGATTATTGACATAGGATGTTTCAAATAACTATTAAATACTTTTTTAATATCAGGCACTTTAGCAAAAAGATTATTAGTTTTTCTACCTTGCTGATTTTCAAAAGCATTTCTTTTATTAATCCACTCTCCTATTTCTCTTCCGGCTTCCTCAACTATTTCTTTAAGTTTTCTTTTAGGATTAAGTTTCACTCCATAGCTTGGGCAAATTTCCATAACTTCAATTAGAGAGAATCCTTTAGTCCCGAAAGCAACAGCAAGCTTATCGGAATAATCACCAATGCCAATAATTCTGGAAGTAAGTGTAGCTCCTGCAGTATGACTTAGAGCGCAAATATCATATCCAGCATATGGATTTCCTTCGTAAGAAGTTGTAGTATTAAATCCTTGAGGTGTAAGCCCTGAAGTCTGACCACCTGTCATACCATAAAGAAAATTATTATGAACAACAACAGTCATAGGTAGATTTAGCCTTGCTGCTTCCATAATATGCTGCAAACCGATAGTTGAACCACCGTCACCAATAAAAACAATAACTTTTTTATTAGGATTATCAACGCCAAAAGCTATACCTGCTCCAAGCGCTGCTGATCTACCGTGAAGACCGTGCACAGTATGAGTATTAAGGCACTTATCAATTATTCCATGACAACCAATATCAGTTACCACAATAACATCCAGTGGGTCGTAACCCATTTTTTCCAGAGCTTTAGCTGTATTTTTCGCGATAAGGTCATGTCCGCATCCTTTACAAAAAGGAAGAGAATCTGTATTTAAAATTGCTGTATGTATTGTCATTATTTTACCTCCTGAATAATTTGTTGTGGTGTAATCATTTTACCAAGATTTCCTACAAATCTTAATTTCTCCGGCTTATTCATTCCAAACAAAATATCACCAAACTGATTATTGATATTTTCTTCAGCCATAACAACTCTGGAATATTTTTCAATAATCTCGAGATATTGCTTTGGAACAGGCAGTAGCGTTTTTGGAATTAACAGTGAAGTTTTAATTCCATCGTGTCTAAGTTTATTAACTGCATTTTTAGCTGCAGCGGCAGTTATGCCAAATGAGATAATAAGATTATCGGCACCTTTTTGCTCATCATAATCATAGAAAGTATAATTATCAAGGCAATGTAGATTCTTATCTTCAAGTCTGCGAGTGTTTGCCATAGACTCGTCGTTAGAGTGCTGTAAAATTCCCATTTTATCATGAGTAGAAGCATTAATTCTAACCTGACAATCATTTTGAGTAACAGGCAAAAAATCCGGAACTAATCCGTCTCCTCCATAGGATTTATAAATGCAATTATTCTTGTCTTTACAGCTGAAGTATTTTTTCTCAACCGGAATTATATCATTTAGTTTATCGAGTTGGAAGCTTTTGTGAGTCATAACTTCCTCCTTAGATGTAAGAAGCACTACAGGAGTTCTCAATTCAACCGACATTTTCACAGCTTTTTCAGACAATTCCCAGCTATCTTCAAAATTAGAAGTACAAAGAACAGGTATTGGATGTCCACCTGAAATCATACCTTTAAGAAGAAGAAGATCTCCCTGAGCACCGCAAGTGGCAGTACCAGTGGCAGGTCCTAATCGTTGAACCAGAATAATAACCATAGGAAGCTCCATCATATAAGCCATATTAATGGATTCAACCATAAGAGCAAATCCGGGGAATGACGTTGCAGTTACAGGAACTTTTCCAGTAGCAGCCAAACCTGTCATCCATTGAATTGTAGTAATTTCATCAGGTGCAGGCAACATCAAAGGCATTCTTTGACTGCTGTATGCATATAATAAATTTGCAGGTGTTATAGGATATCCTATAAACGAATCGGCCCCTGCACGTGCCAGGCCTTCAATTATCAATCTTGAAGCATCTACCAGCGTGTGTGCGCCTTTAGTGGTTTCTTGCATAAACAACTCCTTTTTTGATTAGGTTTTCAATTATATCTGAATTAAGATTAAGAACATTTTCCAAAATTTCGAAAGTATGTTGGCCATAATGAGGAGGAGGCGTTAATTTTTCTTCAACAATTTTTTCATTTGAAGAAAAAGCAACAGATCGAACACCCCTTATTTCCCTGCCATCAAAATAAATATTTTCAAGCATCATATCCTTTGATTCGTGGCTTTCAAAAACTTCCTGCATATTAAATACTCCTCCGGCAGGCACTTTCTTTTCAGACAGCAAAGATAAAATTTCTTTGCGTGAATATTTGGCAATTAACTCTTGTAAAATGCTATTTATTTCATTTTTATTTACCACTCTATTTTGATTTTTAGCAAACTTAGGATTAGTAACTAAATCCAGCCTACCCAACTCACTTACCAAAGTAAGAAATTGTTTTTCAGTTCCAACTGCTAGCACAATTTCTTTATCATCAGATGTTTTGAATATTGTTCCATAAGGCACAATATTAGGATGATCTGAGCCTATTCTTTGAGGAATTTCATTACCAACCAACCAATTAGTGGCCTGATTTGCCAATGATGCGAGCCCTGAGCGGAAAAGCGAAGCTTCGATGTATTGCCCTATCCCATTTCTTTCTCTGTTTAACAAAGCTATAAGAATGGCTTCTTTAAGTTGATGAGCAGCTAGTATATCCATTAATGCAACCGGCATTTTAACAGGTGGTCCGCCTGCCTCACCATTCATGTATGTAAAACCTGTTTCAGCTTGAATTATGGCATCAAATCCTGCACGAGGATTTTGCATACCATAACCAGTAATATGAGCATAAATAATTCGTGGATTTAGTTCCTTCATTTTTTCATAATGAACCATAAGTTTTTCGGCATCACCCGGCTTGTAACTTACAAGGACAATATCGCTTTTCTCAATTAGCTTATAAACTATTTCCAGACCATCTTCCTCGCACAAATTAAGAGCAATAGACTTTTTACCCCAATTTACACATGAAAAATATCCTGAAATATCTGTATCAGAGTCTTCTTTAGGGAGTTTCCATTTTCGGGTAACATCTCCTTCGGTAGTATTATTTTCTACTTTTATAACTTCAGCACCCAACTCGGCAAAAAACATCCCAACGCTTGGCCCTGCCAGTACGCTTGCAAGTTCCAAAACTTTTAGTCCTTTTAATGGAGAATTATTATTCATGATAAGGTTAAGATTAAGGTTAAGAGATGTCTTTTTTAGGGAAAATTTTTATTCCGAATGATTTTTTAATAAGATTCTTTTGCTTGGCTTTTGCATACATATTCCCAATAATAACAAATACAATTGCTGCGCCAACAGCGATGTAAGTATCTTCCACCTTCCACCATCCGGAAATTTTCGCAATTATATTAACTAATACAGCGATAGTGCCACCAACAAAAGCCCATCTTACACCATCAGTGCTTATCCAACCTCGCTTATAAATCCCCATCATAATAACAATAGCACCAATAGCCCTGATACCATAGGAGATATAAGCCATGCTAAGAATTGCACCTGTACTGTAATACGCTAAAGGAATTGTTACAAGATTTACAATAATAACCAGTTTTCTTGCAGTAGAAATGATCTTCTTATCAACAGCAGTTTTATTAATTATTCCGTGATAAATATCTTTTGTAGCAATAGTAACAACTGCAAAATTTACCGGTCCAACAGTAGATAAAATTGCAGCAAGAATCCCCGAAAGTGCAATTCCTCCCAAAACAGGATGAATAAATTCAGGAGAAGTCATAAGAGTTGGCAAAACCATTTTAGGGTTTATTGAATTTGTAGCTGCATCCCAAAGAGGGCTTGTTGCATCAGTAATATTGAAGTATTTTCCGGTTTTGGCAACCAGTCCCAGCAGTGCTACCATTATACCAAAAGGAGCAATAATAAAGGCCGAAAAGATTGCAGCTTTCTTAGCTATTGGAGCAGTACGAGCAGCAAAAATAGGCTGAATACTAGCCTGACCGGCCATTCCACCCAGCACTCCACCAAGAATAAGACTCCAGGCATAGCTTAATCCACCACTAAAAGGATTATATAGATTTTCAGGAGAGCCTTGACTAACCATGGACTCTTTCAGAACTGCAAAACCTCCTACGTCGCTAACGCCTATCCATGCGGCAACACCTATACCTAAAAACATAACAATAACGTGAATTATTCCGGTAATTGCAAGAGCATGCATTCCTCCAAAGTAAGTATATAAAGTTATAACGAGAGATGCAATTAAGACAGAATAAAACCAATCTAGGCCAAACATTGCCGAGATAACAGCTGAAGCTGTTTGCAACTGCACAAAAGCTAACACTATATATGCAAAAAGAAATGCAATAGCTGAAATTGCCCTGGCTCTGGGGCCAAAAAGATTTTCAAGCATTTCGCTAACAGTGTGAACATTGTTTTTGCGATAGTGCTTTGCTACCGTAAATCCAATAATTATCATTCCGATAGCAGTGGAAATATTATACAGAATGGGCTGCATAGTGCCAGACACGAATGACTTTTCACTAACGCCAATAGTACTCATTCCACCAAGCCACTCTGAGGCCACAACCACAGCACAAGCAATTACACCAAGGTTTCTACCTGCAACAAGATAGTCGGCTGCAGATCTGCTGGCAACTTTTCTTGTAAGTAACGATATAAGTGTGATTAACCCAAAATAGATTAAAACCACAATAAGATATGTACTCATTGATTTTAAGATTAAAGATTGAAGATTAAAGATTGCTTTTTATAAAGATTATTAAACTCAATTTTTAATGATTGCTTTTAATAATGCGGCAAAATTATATAATTAGTTCTGATTTTCAACAAGAATTAAACGCTGTTCAAACACTTTTGTGTTAAAGTTTTTAACGTTTGTATTTCAGTTTAAAAATCCCTAATTTTGCGTACTTTAAAACAAGAGTTTTTTAAAACATTATAACACTTTACAAATTTTAAATTAAAAAGTCATGGGAAATATAAAAGTAGCAATTAACGGCTTTGGCCGCATCGGCAGATTGACATTCAGAGCATCTCTGACAAGAAATAACATGGAGATTGTTGCAGTAAACGATCTTACTGACAGCAAAACACTTGCACATTTATTAAAATATGATTCAGTGCATGGAAAATTCCCCGGAACTGTCAGTTCAGAAGGTGATTACCTTGTTGTAAATGGCAAAAAGATTAGAGTTTATGCAGAGAAAGACCCTGCAAACCTTCCATGGAAAGACCTTGGAATAGATGTAGTTGTTGAGGCAACAGGCGTATTCCGCGACAGAGCAAAAATTTCAAAACATATTGAAGCAGGCGCGAAAAAAGTTGTACTTACTGTTCCTTCAAAAACTTCTGACGATGTTGACGCAACTGTTGTATTAGGCGTTAATAATCAAGACATTAAACCAGAGCATAAAATATACTCAAATGCATCATGTACAACAAACTGCCTTGCTCCTGTAGCAAAAGTTCTTAATGATAATTTCGGAATTAAGCGCGGGTTGATGAACACAATTCATGCTTACACAAATGACCAGATAATTCTTGACGCTCCTCACAGTGATTTACGCCGTGCAAGAGCTGCTGCAATGTCTATCATTCCAACAACAACCGGAGCTGCTAAAGCTGTTTCATTATGTATCCCTGAATTGAAAGGAAAACTTGACGGATTTGCAATGAGAGTTCCTGTTTGTGATGGTTCTTGTGTTGACCTCACAATAGAGCTTGAGAAAACAGTTACAAAAGAAGAAATTAATGCTGCCATTAAGAAAGCTGCTGAAGGTCCAATGAAGGGCATTCTTGAATATTGCATTGATCCGATTGTTTCAATGGATATAATAGGCAATACACATTCATCAGTATTTGATAGCGGATTAACACAAGTTATGCAAGGTAATTTCGTGAAAGTTGTATCATGGTACGACAATGAATACGGTTATTCATGCAGAGTTGTTGATTTGATTGAAAAAATTGGGTAATTTTTTGCCGATTGTAGAGACGCCATGCCTGGCGTCTCATTAAATGAATACCAACAAGTAGAGACGCCAAGCATGGCGTCTCTACTTGTTTATAGGAAAATATTTTAATTCTAATTTTTCACCATCCCAAACCACGTAGGAATAATTTTTAAACCAATCACCGGTGTTGATGTACTTAACATCTTTTTTTATTTGTATCTCCATTGGAAGGTGTCTGTGTCCGAAAAGGAAAAAATCATAATGTTCTTTCCTCAAAACATCTTTACAGTATTGAATTAATCTTTCTTTTTCTTCACCAAGAAAAATTTCATCCGAGATTCCATTAGCAAGCCTACTTTTTTTTGAGAAGAAAAGTGCTATTTTAGTTCCAAAACCAGGGTGTATATATGAGAATAGTTTTTGACAAATTCGTGAAGCAAATATTTTTCTTAATCTCTTATAACCATTATCGCCCGGGCCTAAACCATCGCCATGACCTATTAGAAATTGTTTATTATTAATATTAGCACAAATTGGCTTGCGATACATTTTCACACCCAATTCTTTTTCAAAATATCTAAAAGCCCACATATCATGGTTACCTGTAAAATAATGTATATTAATCCCGCTATCTGACAATTCGGCCAACTTACCCAACAAACGCACAAACCCTTTCGGTACTACAGTTTTATATTCAAACCAAAAATCAAATATATCGCCAAGCAAAAACAACTCAGACGCATCATTTTTAATACTATCAAGAAAAGAAACAATATGTTTTTCTCTTTTGAGGCTTTCTGTATGATTTGGAATGCCAAGATGAGAATCAGATAGGAAATACACTTTCTTTGAAGCAGTAATCTTCATTTTTATTATTTCTATTTAGATGCAAATATAAGGTCAATTATTATAAACATAAAGTAATTTCAAATTTTTGCCATTAACAAACAAACATTGCAACGAAATTAAAAATTATTAGTATTTTGGCAGAATATTAACTGACAACTAGAAATCATCATGAAGAATTATAATTCAAATTGGACTTTTATTGTAAAAATTGCAATAGTTTTAACAACAAGCATCACTTTATCTGCAAAACAATCCCTTTCTCAAAAGCCTGTTTTTGAATATGGCAAAATCACAGCCAAAGATTTGGATGTTGAAAAATATAAGCAGAAATATCCAGGGGCTCATGCTGTTGTAATTGGGGATGTAGGTGAATGTAAGTTTAATATGGAAACAGTTGATCAGGTTCACGCAAAGTTTCAGTATATTTTCACTCAAACAACCAGAATAATAATTCTTGACGAGAAAGACCTTGACTACGGAAATATATCTATCCCATATTATGAAGGAGAAAACTCAAAAATGACGATAACTAATTTTCGAGCAAATGTTCACAATCTTAAATCAGGAAAAGTAAGTTCAACAAGAGTAAGACAAAGAGATGGCAGTGTAATGGAATACGAAAGCCAAATGAGAACTTTAAATTATTCATTGCCGGATGTTAGCAACGGTTCTGTTATTGAATACCGATATACTATTGTTTCAGATTTTTACAGGAGACTTCCTGAGTGGAGATTTCAATCATTAATACCTGTAGAGCATAGTGAGTACAACCTTGATTTGCCAGCTTTTTTTAATTACCGCTTAAGATATCGGGGCTTTGAGGAACTTACTGTTAATTCTCAAAGGGCATATACAGAATCAATGAGTTACAAAAAAACATCGCAAGTTTATGGAAAAACTGTTGATGCAGGAATAATAAAAGTTAACGTTCCGGGAACAAGATATAGATGGGTTGCCAAAAACATGCCTGCACTAATAGCGGAGCCGCTTATCGACAACATTCAGAATTATGCTTCCGCCATTTCATTTGAGCTCCTAAGTATGGACATTACACAGTACGACCATAATACAGTTGTTACACATTACGCAAATACATGGAATGAAGTTGCATCAGCTTTAAATGGGCATAATGACTTTGGAGGCTTTTTAATGCAAGCACCTATTGCTATTTCAGAGTTATTAAATATAACACCTACAGGAGACACTGAAAAAGATGTTAAAACAGCATATTATGAGCTGCAAAAGAAAATAAAGTGGAATAAAAACAATAGCGTCACAGCCAGAAGAACGCCCGCTGAAGTAATTTCAAGAGGCAATGGCAATAGCGCAGAAATAAACTTACTTCTATGCGCTTTACTAAGAAACATGGGGATAACAGCCGACCCAGTTGTATTGAGCACTGTGGATAATATTAAATTATCTGAAAACCCGACTTTTTCCGAACTTAATTATGTAATTGTTGCTGTGCCCGACAAAAACGGAAAAAATATGTTTCTTGATGCAACAGAACAATATTTACCTGCAGGTTATTTACCTATTCGTGCATTAAATGGCAAAGCTGTTATACTAACATCATCTAGAGCAAACTTTATAAACATATCTAATCCAGAACCTAGGAAAACTGTAAAAAATTATTTTCTCAAAATAAATGAAGCAGGCGAGTTTGAAGGACATTTTGAAAATCAATATTTGCAGTACAATAGTTATTTGGCTTTAAAAGATTATCATTTAAAAGGAAGGGAATTTTTCTCAACAAACTTCAGCTCTATCGAGGGGCTCGACCTAAAAGATTATGAGATAATTACACCCGATGTACCAGGAGATGTATTCATAACAAAAGGTAAGTTTTCATTAAAAAATGCAACCACTTTTAAAGACAATGAGATTTCATTTCTTCCATTGCTTATTGAATCAATAAAAGAACATCCTTTTAAGAGTGAAACCAGAAGATATCCTATTGAATATTTTGTTACGGAAACAGAAGAGATAACGGTCACTATAGAATTTCCGGAAACTTTTAGGATAAAGAACATTCCCGAGCCACATACTATACTTTGGGGTAGAACATTTTCATATGATTACAAGATTAGTGAAGAAGGGAATAAAATTACTATAAGTACACGACGAGATATAATGGAAACCCCTGTTCAAGCAGACAGATACAATGGGATTGTTGACTTTCACAACAGGATAGTCAGAAAAAATCTAGAGAGTATAATACTGCAAAGAAAATAATTAATTTTACATCCTAATTCGGGGTGTAGTCACGCTTATAGCGGGATAAACTCCGCCCTGGCAGCTTGACAAACATCATATTCGGGGTGTAGCGCAGCCCGGTAGCGCGCTTCGTTCGGGACGAAGAGGCCGGAGGTTCGAATCCTCTCACCCCGACTTTTAAAAACCGCTTTCGTTTTATTGGTAGGTGAAAGCGAATTTTTGTTTGAGAATTAGACTGAATAAAGACCGGTAATTTAACAAACATACTTCTATTAAGATTAAGATTTTGAACTAATTAAAGAGTTTGAGCTTTATATTCCAAAGAAATTTTTTTAACAATCCATTATATATGTGATTTTTTTTAAAAAATGAATTACTTACGAGATACCACTCCCATTTATTATTCTTCAATGAAGCAAAACTTATATTTTCAGTAATCTTATAAAGCTTTACTTAAAATATAGACACCCTTTTAATATAAAAATCTAATTAGTCAATATAACTAAATATGGTGTTAGGCTATATATTTGAATAAAATTGTGTGAAATTTCCTACAATCCGCATCAATACTGAAAATATTATTTAGACACATTCTAAATTTTGTTTTAACAAAAATTTTGTTTTGTAATTTGAATAATTGTTTATTCCTTTGACGCCAATAATTAGACTATTAGTCTTATAATATAAATAATAGCTAATGTTTCTCAATTGTCTTGATTATTGCGTAGTTTGGCTTCAGAATAATTGAGGAATGAAAAAGAGTTTTGTGATACATTATTTAAATGAATAAAGACAAATTATACAATTTAACCCTAATTTTATAAACATGAAAAAGTTTTATTTAACAACATTGACTGCATGCTTTTGCGCAATTGCATTGAATACTAGCGCGCAGTCATCTTCACAGGCATTCTGGAGTATAAATGGTAATTCAATCCAGCCTGATAAGTTTATAGGAACAATAAATAACCAACCTTTGGTTTTTAAGGCTAATTCAATTGAAGGACTGAGGATAATGCCAAATGGGAATATCGGAATTGGCACCACAGAACCTAATTCGCTTTTAGATATTAATGGTAATGCAATAGTAAGAGGAAGCCTCTTCGTTAATGGGAATATTGAATTAGGGGAAGGTGCAAGCCTAATAATTAAACAAGGAATTAGCTTGCCTGAATTGGAGTTATCAAACTTCTTAAAAATAGGAAGTAATTCATTGTTTCTAAGAAGCGATAATCATATTTATACAGCTGATGAAAGTGGACCACTTTATATACAAAGTATTGGAGAGCATAATACAATCCTTAATTTAATTGGAGGAAATGTTGGAATTGGCACAGACGATACGAAGGGGTATAAACTAGCTGTTGCAGGGGTAATGGTAGCTGAAGAAATCGTAATTAAATATCAAGCAGATTGGCCTGACTATGTTTTTGATAATAGCTATGATTTAATGTCATTATCTAAACTCGAAGATTATATTAATGCAAATAAACACTTGCCTAATGTTCCAAGTGCAAAAAAGGTTGAAGAAGAAGGCGTTAGCATTGGCGAAATGAATGCTATTTTGCTTAAAAAGATTGAAGAATTAACATTGTATATTATTAATCAGCAGAAGGAAATTGAAGAATTAAAAAAGGTGGTCATAAACTATTGATCTTTACCATTATATAAAATAATCACTACTGAACGACTAAAAAAAAATAGGGGTTAATCCCCGAAGGTTTCACCCCATGTTGTAAGTTTGCTTTGCGAACAACAAACAACATGAGCAAAAATACGGAAATAAAATTTGTCGGACAGCCGATTTTCAAACAAGTAATAAGTCTTATTGATGCGATTGGTATCAAAAGCATAGTGAAGAAGCATAATGCAGATCATTATTACAAGGCATTTAAGCTAGGACACAATTGATAACGATGCTTTTTGGTATCATAAGCCGTTGTGATTCGATGACCGAGATTTGTGAAGGG
>JAGXRQ010000133.1 GCA_018335675.1 Bacteroidota bacterium
TTGCTAAACCTTACCATTCATGGGAACGAGGTGCTAATGAAAATATAAATGGGCTTATCAGGCAATACTTTCCTAAAGGGTCTTCTTTTGAAAATATTACTAATCAACAAATTCAATATGTTCAACACAAGTTAAATAACAGACCAAGAAAAAAATTGGGGTTCTTATCACCAATTGAATTTTTATCATTAAATTTGATTAAACAAAAAGTTGCATTTGTGACTTGAATTCAGCACTATATAAGAAAGGAATTTTTAAATAATAAACAAAATTACTAAAATAATACTTTTGCTCTTTATAAAAGCTTTTTCTGTATTCTTTATCAAGCAACCACATTGCAAAAAAGTTGGTTACTGCATTTCCTATAAACAACTTATGATAAAGTAAATAACCAAATAAGCCCCTTACTTTATAAAACAATAGGGCATTAGACAAATACCTTTGTTTGTTACCCCAGCTTTTATTACTTATGCTGCCACCATGTTTATGTATTGCTGTGGCTTTATCAAAATAATATATTTTATAACCTGCTTTGCTAATTCTATGGCAAAGTTCTAATTCCTCTGAATACATAAAAAAATCAGGGTCGAAACCACCAACTTCTTGAAAAACTTTTTTTGGAATCATCATAAAAGAACCCATAACGGCATCTTCTTTTTCTTTTTTAAGAGGGAGAAAATAATTGAAAATTAGATTCTGATCAATAAGTTTCCGAAAACTTGCTACTGAAAACATTGATTTTTGAAATGAACCATCTTCATTTAACAATTTACAACCTAAAACGCCTATTTGGGGATGCTTTTTTACTTCTTGCAAACAGCAAAGTATAGTATTTTCCTGAAGTATCATGTCTGAGTTTAGCAATAAAAGATACTCCCCTTTAGCAATACTTACACCTATATTATTTGCTCTCCCAAAGCCTTCATTTATAGGATTTTGAATCCAAATAATATTAGGGAATTGATTCGTTACGATTTGTTTTGAATCATCGTTGGAAGCATTATCAATAACTATTATCTCATTTGGAATAGATTTAGGAAGTTTTATGCTGTTAATACACCTTAATAACAAATCGGGTGTTTTATAATTAATAATTATTACAGACAATAGGTTATCCATTTATCTTGTATTTCTGTTAAAAAGGTTTTCTTTAAGAAGGTTTGTTAACTCATTTAATGCACTAATCTTAAATAGTTTTGTCATTAAAAAATAAAAAGTTGCACAAACAAAGAACACAATTAATATGCTAGCACTATCACTTACAATAAGCTGATTAACGAAAAAGCCGATAATGTACATAATTGCAGATATGCCAAAAAATGGGAATATATCAAATAATTGCATTCTTATTCCATAATTAATAAACTTTCCAGCACTAATTGCTGCAATTATAAAAGTGAGAATGGCAGTAAAAATCTGACCTATTAGTAACCCCTCAATCCCCCAAAAGAATCCAATAAATATTGAGAATACAATTAAAACTTTATTAATTATTATCAAATAAAGAAAAATATCTGACCTTCCTTTAATATTTGGGATATTCAAAATAAGAACATGTAATGGGTGAAACATTCCAACAATGCAAAAATATTTTAGATACACTGCTGCAGTAATCCATTTTTCAGTTAGTAGCACATTTATTAATGGTTCTGCCAATAATATTAACCCAACCATTAAAGGTACATTAATTAGCATAGTCATCCTTATAATTCTTCTATAAGCTTCCTTTAACCTTTCATTTTCATCTTGAATAAGCGAAAGTGACGGAAAAGCAATATTGTTAACTGTATTGGAAATTGTAACACTAGTAAGCCGTTGATAGCTCTCCGCCCTATTATAAAATCCTACTTGAGCAATTGAAAAAAACTTTCCTATTATCACTGGATATATTTGAGTAAACACTTCATATAAAAAACTAGCTATCATAAGCTTTGATCCAAATGAAAATAATTCAGTAAATGACCTTTTAGAAAAGCATAACATGGGTCTCCAATTGCTAACTAGCCAATAAGAAACAACAGTGATTAGATTTTGTAATCCTATTTGCCAAACAAGAGCCCATACTCCAAATCCAATATATGCCAAAAACAATGCGACTAATCCAGAAACAACAACTGACATAACAGCTATAATGCTTTTTACTTTGTAATTTAATTGCTTACGTAATATCACGCTTTGGATTGTGCCAAAAGCAAGGATTATAAAATTCAATCCAATTACCCTAATTAGCAAAATTATATTAGGCTGATTAAAAAACTTAGCTACGAGTGGTGCTAAAAAGAATACTATTAAATAAACAAATATTGACATTCCAATATTAAAAAACCATACTGTAGAAAGGTCTTTATTGGTAGGCTCTTTCTTTCTAATTATGGCTGCGCTAAATCCAGCATCAATAAAAACCGAAGAAAACCCATTAAATAATAATGCAATTGCAAATAGTCCATAATCATTCGGAGATAATAATCTCGCTAATACTATACCAACAGCTAAGCTTAAGATTTGAGTTGAGAATTGACCGGAAGCATTCCATATAATGGCTTTAAATGATCTGTTTGTTATTGCTTCCATTTTAAAAAAATAGTTAGGCTTTAAATATGAAAATCAAATTATGATAAAAATGTATAGATTTAACTTGCTCTATATCAACAACTGCTTTAAATATCCTATTGTCAAACTCCTTATGATTTACAGCATCCACTAAGTTTTTAAAATAATTCATAGTAGTATCTACATTATTTATTTGCTTGCTATTTCCGCCCATATCTTCCTGATAAGAAGTTTCCGTATCTTCAACCACATAAATGCCGCCTTTCTTTAAGATAGGGAATAAGTAATTAAAAGAATTTATAACATGATTGTTAATATGACTCCCATCATCAATTATAATATCAAATGGACCTTGTGTGTTATTTACATCCATTAAAAAGTTATAATCATCCTGACTACCTCTAAATATTTTTACTCTATTTTCTTCTAATTTCTTTTTATCATATATATCTATTGCAGTAATATTGCTCTTAGTGAAATATCGCTTCCACATTTTCAATGAAGCCCCACCGGCAGTTGGATTGTCATATCCACCAACCCCAATCTCTAGTATTTTAAGTTTTTGTCTTCTAATTTTTCTAAAATATAGCGTATATATAGGCGTATACATATGTCTGCCAAATTTATCTGTATTGTATATTTGCGCCAATTTATCCAAATCTCCGGAAAAAACATAAGACTCTACTTTATGAATAAAATTTTTTCCAAAAATTCTTTTAATTAGTTCCTTTAATTTCTTCATTTTTAAGCAATGTTTGTTTTAATGGATAAAATTATAAAAAAGAACAACTTACTAAGTAATTATTTGTTTTTTAAAAAATCAAATAATAGCGCGTTTTATAACTGCTTTTAGCAAAGTAATAAAATATTTTCAATCACTTTTTTCCCTAACTTTGTAAAAACAAATCATTTCATGAGAATAACCCTCTCCGTTTTAATTATTCTAAAGCTGGTAATGCCAGCATTAAATGTTTTTTCTCAAATCCCAACAGATAATTTGATACTATGGCTAAAAGCTGATAATGTTGAAATAATTGATGATAAAGTTGCTACCTGGTATGATGAAAGTTCGAATGAATATAATCTTATTCAATCAAATGTCTCCAACAGACCAACAATTGTTTATAATTCAATAAATGCATTACCTGTGGTAAGATTTGATGGCATTAATGATTATTTTAGAAAAGAGTTTTCAAGCACATATTCACAGCCTAATACAATATTCATTGTTTTAAAATTAAATTCTGATGGTAATCAATATTTTTATGATGGATTCTCCTCTTTAAATGCTTTTCAATATTGGACCGGTAGTATTAGACTAATTGCTGGCGGTGGTTTTATTAGTTATTCTGAACCAAGTCCTTTGAATCTTGCCGTTTATTCTTCAATTATCAATGGTAGTAATTCGAAAATATATAAGAATTCTATTCAAAAAATTGCGGGCACTTTAGGTGCAAATACAGTAACCGGGATTACTTTAGGTTCTTACTTCGGTTTAGCCGGATATTTAAATGGGGATATTGCTGAAATAATTTATTATAATTCACTGTTGTCCGATAGTGAGCGCCTTAATGTTGAAACCTATTTAATGAATAAGTATTCTGCAACAATTAATTTGGGAGAAGATATAATTGTTGATAATGGATTTTGCGCAGTTTCGTTAGAAATCGATTCAAGTTTTTCTGAGATTTTATGGTCAACCGGAGAAACTACACCTTCAATAGATGTGACAGAAGCCGGCGAATACTATGTTCAGGCGAAAGACATTTTTGGGCGTTTGCAAACCGACACAATAAACATCAGTTTTCCCGACACAAGGCTTACTTATGAAAAAACAACTATTTGTGCAGGAGAAGGGCTTTTGCTAAGCACAAACCTTGGGAGTGAAGGCAGTTATACTTTTGAATGGAGCAACGGACAATCGGGGCATGAAATTACTGTTACGGAAGCAGGAGATTATTGGGTTGAAATTACCGATATAAGCGATTGTGTTGCTTTTTCCGATACTGTAAGCATTAGTGTTGATAATTTCCCTCTTGAATACTCAATAGGAGATGATAAAAACCTATGCTCGGGAAATATTATAGAAGCAATGCCCGGAGAAAACATAAGCGGATTTACTTTCCTTTGGTTGAGAGACGGAGATGCGGGTTTTTCATCATCTGAGCCTTTTATAATTGTTGAAGAAACCGACAATTATACGGTAGAAATAACCAACCTAAATGCCTGTATTGCAACTGATAATCTTTTTGTAAACATAATAGGCGCTGCCCCCTTTGTTGATTTTGATGCTGAAGATGTTTGCCTTGGCAATGCCGTTTTATTCAACGACTTAAGCGTTGCAGCCGGTGGCGATAATATATCTTCATGGCTTTGGAATTTTGGAGGTGGTAATAACAGCAACGAACAGCATTCCGAATATTCTTTCAGTACAGCCGGAAGTTTTAACGTAACACTTACAGTTGAAGCAGAATCAGGTTGCAGCAATTCTATCACAAAGTCGGTAACAGTTAAAGATATCCCAACTGCCTTGTTTGCTTTTACCGAGTCATGTGTAAACTATCCCGTTTATTTTACAGATTTATCCGCATCTCCATCCGACTTAAATATTATAGGTTGGCAATGGGATTTCGGAGACGGAAATGTTTCTAACGAACAAAACCCACAACATACATACATCGAACCCGGAACCCTAAACCCCGAACTAACTGTTACTCTCGATAATGGCTGTTATAACACAAACGTGTTTTCTTTGGATGTGTCGTCGGAACTTCCTTCCCCCGAAGATTTCACACTTATATATCCGAAAAATGCACAGATAATTGCAAGCAGCTCTGTAACATTTGATTGGAATTTGTCTGAAAACACATATTCTTACATACTGGAAATATCAGACCAACCTCAAATGCAAAACATTATAGCAACCTACGAAACAGAAAACAATCAGTTTACTGCCAACATTTCAGATGCTGAAGAACTTTTCTGGAGAGTTAAAGCCTATAATGCATGCAGAGATACCGTGAGTAGCGAAATAAAATCATTTTTATATTACAGTCCATCTGTAATATCAAATCTTATTTTATGGTTATCTGCTGATTCCGTTGAAATAAACAGTAATAATGTGAGTATTTGGTATGATAAAAGTGGGAATAACTATCACTTAATTCAAAATGAATCAAACAGACAACCAAAATTTGTTGAAAATGCAATTGAAGGAAACCCTGTGGTTAGATTTGATGGCATTAATGATTATTTCAGACTTGACTTTGGAAATGATTACTTACAACCAAATACAATATTTCTAATTTCTAAACTATCTTCTAATTTAAACCAATATATTTTCGATGGATTCAATTCTTTTAATGCATTTCAATACTGGTCGGGTGCTTTTAGATTTATTGCTACAGGCACTTCAACAATGCAATATATTGAATCAACCCCAACAAAATATGCATACTTCTCAATAATAATATCTGGAGCAAACTCAAAGATTCTTCAAAACTCAATTCAAAGAATTGGTGCATCACTATCACCAAACATTATGAATGGAATAACCCTAGGTTCATCTTTTGCATTATCGAGTTTCTTGCATGGTGATTTGGGTGAAGTAATTATATTTAACAAAGAACTTACTAATAATGAAAGAATCCAAGTAGAGCAATACCTCCACCACAAATACTCCCCCCCCATCAATCTCGGCGCCGACATACGTATTATGAATGGTTTTTGTCCGGTTACTATTGATGCCGGTGAGAGGTTTGTGAATTATCTTTGGAATACTGGCGCAACTACTCAGAGCATTGAGGTAAACAGTCCGGGAATTTACAGTGTTACGGTTACCGATATTTTTGGTTTTCAGAGCATTGATTCTGTAAGGGTGAGGTATCCGGATGTGAGGCTGGCTCAGAGAGATACTATCATCTGCTTTGGTGATAATTTGGTGCTAAGCGCTGCCGGCGATCTGCTGCCTTCATACTCCTACCTCTGGAAACTCAACAACGAAGATATAAGCACAGATGCTAGCATTATAGTTTCAAACGAGGGCACTTACGAGCTCCGTATAATAGACGAAAACTCATGCTTCCTGTCGCTGCAAATGGAACTTGACGTTGATATGTTTTCCGAAACTACAACCCTTGGCGAAGACAGGGCGTTTTGTATGGGGAGTGAGCTGGAGGTGATGATGGCGAAAGGGCAGAGAGCAGGGAGCGATGGGCAGAGGGCAGGGAGCGAAGGGCAGAGAGCTGCACGTCATCTCGACCGTAGCGAAGCGGAGGGAGAGATCCCGTGGGGGAGCGCTTATCAACCGGGTCCCTCGCTAACGCTCGGGATGACGGTGCATGGAACAACAGTATCCCTCGCTAACGCTCGGGAAGTGCATGGAACATCGGGATCTCTCGCTAACGCTCGAGATGACGTGCAAGGAACAACGGGATCTCTCGCTAACACTCGAGATGACGGCTATTCCCGATACCCGATACCCAACACCCGATACCTATCCTTCCTCTGGAGTACCGGCGCCACAACGCCATCCATCACCATCACCCAGCCGGGAGAGTATTTTGTTACGGTGATAAATGAATTGGGATGTGTTGCACAAGATACTGTTAATCTCAGTCTTCAGGGGTATGCTCCTGTTGTTGAGATTGAAGCTCCTGCTGTTTGCTTTGGGGAGCCTATCGTTTTTACCGATAATTCATCCGTTGATGAGTCGGAAATAGTTTCATGGCATTGGGAATTTAACGACCCTGGAATTCCGGGCGGCGGCAACTCTAGTGAGCAAAATCCTGTATTTGAGTATTCTACAGCCGGCATTTTTGATATAAACCTAACGGTAATTTCAGATGCAGGATGTTTAACAAGCATTACTGAGCAGGCGCAGGTTTATTTTCTGCCTCAGCCAAACTTTACTCCGGCAAATGCATGCCACAATGTTGATGTGCAGTTTATGGATCTTAGCAGCAGCATCAACGGTGAAATAAACTATCGCTTATGGAATTTTACCAACCCCCAAGGAGATATCGCTTACCAAAGTGAAAGCTCAAATCCTGTGTTTTTGTTTGATGTTCCCGGCGATTGGAACATAAACCTGCTAACCCAAACAGACAAAGGTTGTTCTAATTCAAAAAATACGGAAATTCTTGTAAGAGAAAATCCGGATATCGACTTCAACTATACTACAGCCTGCATTGGAGAGCCTGTGCACTTCACAAACTTAACAAGCGGACCTGCATGGACTACAGTTTCAAAACTTCAATGGGATTTTGGAGATGGTTCTCAATCTAGCCAAAACAACCCTTCACATCTCTACTTTGAAGACGGAGAGTACGAAGTAACACTTTGGGTAAAGGCAATAAACGGCTGCGAAATTAGTCTAACAAAAACAATAATGGTAAGCGCCAACCCTGAAGTAGATTTCGAAACACCACCACTCTGTGAAGATACGCCTTATGTTTTTGAAGATGCCTCAACAGTATCAACATCTGAAGCCGTTGTTGCATGGAGTTGGAATTTCGGCGACGGCAATTCTAGTGCATTACAAAACCCTTTGCATACTTATTCTGAGCCCGGTCAGTACAACGTATCTCTGGCTGTTGAAACATCTGCCGGATGTAAAGCCGGTGCAAACCGCCTTGTGGATGTATTTCCGGCACCAATAAGCGATTTTTCATTTTTCCCAAGATATGGAGTGGCTCCTCTGGTTGTTAATTTTGAAAATAACAGCGAGGGAGCTCAGAGCTACTTGTGGGATTTTGGCGATGGAAGTCCGGCATCAACTCTGTCTAATCCAACTCATACGTATACAGCAAACGGAATTTATTTACCAACATTGGTTGCAACATCTGCACTTGGTTGCAACGACACAACAGGCTTTGAAATTAAAGTTATTCCGCTTTCAATAGATATTGCTGTAATGGATGTGGTAATAAAAAGAACCGGAAGCTACCTCGAAATATCAGCTTCACTTTTCAATTTAGGTACATTAGATTTGGATACTTTATACTTAAACATTATACCATCGCAATCGCGCCCGATAAGAGAAGTATGGACAGGCTTGCTTAGAGCCGGCGATATTATGAATTATACTTTTAATGCTCAAATCCCGGATTATACCGGCAAAGATTACGATTATATATGCGTTGAAGCATTAATTCCATACCACACTCCAGATGATAATGCAGACAACAATTACAGATGCAAGGCATTGGATGAAGAGTTTATTGTGATTCCACCCTACCCTAACCCGGCAGGAAATCAGCTGAACACAGGGTTTATGCTGCCATTCAGCGATAAGGTAACAGTAGAAATTTTCGATCTATCCGGAAATTCTTTCGGGAAAGTATTCGATGAATCAACAAACAGCGGCTTTACTTATATTTCTATAGACATTAGTCATTTAAGAGGAGGCATCTACTTCCTGAGAGTAAGCTTCAGAGACGGAACAGTGGTGAAGAGGTTTGTTAAGTCGTAAGTCCTGAGTCCTGAGTCCTGAGTCGGCAGTCGAAAGTGAAAAGTTAAAAGTTAAACACTGTACCGTCATCCCGAGCGTCAGCGAGGGATCCCGTTGTTCCCTGCACCGTCATCCCGAGCGTCAGCGAGGGATCCCGTTGATTAGCGCTCCCCCACGGGATCTCTCCCTCCGCTTCGCTACAGTCGAGATGACGCGTTCCCCCTAGCCTCAATCTTCTCCTGTCACCCTTCTGTCACCCTTCTATAGACTTTCGACTGCCGACTCTCGACTTAATGCAACTTCGACCCTATCAAATGAATAAACTCTGCTCTGGTTTTGTCTGTTAAAAATGCTCCGGTAAAATCTGATGTGGTTGTTACCGAGTTTTGTTTTTGGATTCCTCTCATCATCATACAGAGGTGAAGAGCTTCGATTACAACTGCAACTCCAAGAGGATTCAGAGTTTGCTGAATGCACTCTTTGATTTGAGTTGTGAGTCTTTCCTGCACTTGCAGTCTGCGGGCAAACGCATCCACAACGCGTGGGATTTTGCTCAAGCCAACTATATATCCATTTGGAATATATGCAACGTGAGCTTTGCCAATAAAAGGAAGCATATGATGCTCGCACATAGAATATATTTCAATGTCTTTCACAATCACCATTTGCTTGTAATCCTCCTTAAACATTGCAGATTTTAATATCTCCTGAGGGTCAAGATCATACCCATGAGTAAGATATTGCAACGATTTGGCAACCCTTTCCGGAGTTTTCAAAAGACCTTCCCTTTGTGGGTCTTCACCAACCAATTTTAAAACTTCAGTATAATGGTCTGAAAGCTTCTGGATTTTTTCGGTATTATAAACATCTACTTTTTCGTAGTCGTCCATTTTATTTTCGATTGCCATTTTTTTGTTAATATGATTCATAAGATTGAAGATTTGTAAGATTTGTAAGATTGAAGATTTGTAAGATTAGACTGATTTTTTAAGGTACTTTATGAATCCGGACAATGATTTAGAGATTAATAATGCACTTTCATTTATTTCATTAAATTCGTCTTGGCTAATATAATTAATATCTAATGCAACATAGTTTAAGCTTCTTAATTCGCCACAAGATCCTTTAGCAATGAATAAAAATTGAATAAATTCTTTATTGGACCTCCTTTCAAAACCTTCGGCAATATTGTTCATTATTGAAACAATTGCACTTTGTATCTGATTGCAAAATCTATAATCCTTAGAAATATTATCTTTTGCAGTTAATAAATAAACCCTTTTTACTAACTCCCTTGATAATTTCCAAACTTCCAAATCTTCAAATTGTTTAATCATAATCCTATCCTAAATCTTACAAATCTTCAATCTTATAAATCTTTAATCCCAAAGTACTCTACAAAATTATTCTCCGTCTCCACAATCTTTACACTATGTAGCTCCGCTCCTGCTTTATTTACCGGAGTTTTTAGCTGTTTCCAGATTTCGATTGCAAGATTTTCAGTAGTCGCCATTTTACCATTCATAAAATCGACTTCCAAATTTATATTTTTATGATCGAGTTTTTCGATAATGTGTTCCTTGATAATTTTACTAAGTTCCTTAAGATTAATCACATACCCCGTCTCGGGATTAACTTCCCCTTTAACGGTTACAAACAAAATATACTCGTGACCATGCCAATTTGGGTTTGAGCATTTCCCAAACACATCCTCATTACGAGCATCGCTCCACTCCTGCCTGAAAAGGCGGTGAGCAGCACTGAATCTTTCTCTTCTAGTTAGGTAGATCATATATATTAGGTGTTAGGTGTTAGGTAATAGCGCACGTCATCTCGAGCGTTAGCGAGAGATCCGGTTGTTAAGCGCTCATCGACGGGATCTCTCCCTTCGCTTCACTTCGGTCGAGATGACACATTCTCACCCTCCTGTCACCCTCCTGTCACTTTTCTGTAACTCTTCTGTCACCCTTCTGTCACCCTTCCAACGCCTTCAACAGCACTCCGTCTATTTCCGGACTACTAGGCCTTGGTGGATTGTTGTCGAAGATGTTACCATCTTTTCCTATTATATAAAATGTTGGAATAAACAACACGTTGTATGCTCCGGGTATGGGTTGGTTTCTGCCTGAAACGTTGGCATGAACGCCTGTTATTTCATGTTTTTCAATTGCTTCTTTCCATTTAGCTGCGTCAGTATCAATTGAAATATACAAATAAATAATATCGTTGTTATAATCAACCATTCTTTTCTTGAGTTCTTTAGCAGGAGCCATTTCCCTTATACATGGGCCACACCAGCTTGCCCAGAAATCAAGATATACAACTTTACCTTTATAATCGCTTAATTTCACAACATTTCCATCTATATCATTAATTGTAAAATCAGGAGCAGGATTGCCGGGCATTAAACTAAGTTTCTTGTTATAAATATTATCAACAATATCTTTATAAATTCCGGGAGTTGCAATTTCCTTATATTCATTATAAAGAGCTTCACTTTGTTCAAAAGAATCTATACCAAAAGAGAAATATGCACATTTTGACAGAACAAAAATTTTGCTTTCTCCACTAAGATTTGCGTTTGCATAATCAAATTGCAATTTATAGAATGATCCCTTAAACTCTTCACCCATCTTACTAATAATTTCTGAAACACCGAAACTGACGTATCCATCAAGAAAATCACGATATTCTTTAATTTTAATGGCGTTATCATCAAAAAGATCTTCTGCTACTAGAAAATTATAGTAATCTTCCGGCAACTCAGGCTTAGCATCAAGTTTTTTTACAAACTGGTAATAGTTCGGATAAGTAAGTTTCAGATTATACTGCTCGTAATTGATGCTTTTCATAATATTGTCAACAAACTCTTTCTCCATTAAATCATAATTAGGAAAACTTTTAAGATAATTGATCTTTTTATTTTTAACCTCTTCCAAAAAAGCAAGAGCTTCGTTCACTTCAAGTTCGGCAATTTTTGCCAGAAGATTTCTATATCCATGTTCTTTCTCAATTTCAAAATTGTATTTTACAAGGAAATTACTTTCATGCGAATTAATTCCACTAATAAAAGGCATAGAATCTCTTTGCTCTGCATCAAACTCAACATAAACTTTTGAATCAGGTCTGATATAAAGCTTTATTGTACGCGGAGGCATGCTGAGATAAACAAACTCGCTAGTTTTTAAAGGAAGATTTACAATAAAAGAGTTTACCTCATCAAGCTCAATGGTAAAGCTTTCAGTTTCACTTTTCAAAAAATCCTTATAATAAAACACCTCTAATTTGTCGGCATTAGGATTTTTGACATTTCCTGTAATTTTGATGGTTTTGTCCTTGCATGATGCTGCTAAAAAGACAACAGCAATAATAAAAAGAAGTTTTTTCATAATTCTGATGGTTTTTTTTATAAATACTAAACAACAAATATAAGATTTTGGTTTTGAAGTTTTTAATTTTTTTTGACAGGAGAGTGACAGGAAGTGGTTAATTTACCCCTAAATCCAATAATAGGGGACTTTTTCTCCCCCTTTAGGGGGGCGGGGGGTATAGAAGGCGGAGCGCATGGTGCAAAGAACAGTAATCGGTGGCCGAGATACTCGAAGCCACTGCGAATGAAAATGTGTCATCTCGACCGAAGTGAAGCGAAGGGAGAGATCCCGTCGATGAGCGCTTAACAACCGGATCTCTCGCTAACGCTCGAGATGACGTGCGCTATTACCTGATACCTGATACCTAATACCTATCTCCTGTCACCCCTTCAAAAAAAAACTTGCTATTTAGAATAATTTTAAATAACTTTGTAAAAAGTTTAATCTTAAAACTATTATTATGAAAACACAGACATCTAAACTATTTAAAACTCTTATGTTGCTTACTGCAGTTTTATTCATGTTTGCAGTTCAGGCAGAGGCAAATGCGTTCACTCACAATCATAATGAAACTGAAGCAGAATTTAAGGTTCTGGGTAAATGCGGAATGTGTACTACACGTATCGAAAAGGCTGCAAAAGGCGTAAAGGGGGTAACTTATGCATCTTACGATTTAGAAAAACAGATGCTAAAAGTGAAATTCAAGTCTGACAAAACAAATCAGGAAGCTATTGAGAAAGCTATAACCAATGTTGGTCACGACACAGAAAACTTTAAAACCGACGATAAAACATACAACAACCTTCATCACTGTTGCAAATACAAACGTGATTAGGAAGTATTAATTCCGTCTGTTTGAATATTTTAATACGACCTAATTATTAAAAATATTACCTTTGCATTCGATTATGAAAAAGACTGTTAACTCAATATTATCAGTAATTCTGGCACTTAATCTTCTGCTTTCATTTGCAGGAGTAAGGCTTCTTGTTCATAATTGTCATCATTGCAACTCGACAGAGTACTTTGTTTTTTTCGAGCCTGACCACGATTGCTGCGGTCACAATCACGAAATAAACATTCATAAACACTCGAAATCAGATTGCTGTTCAACTTCTGGTGATACAAATAACATCCAGCAATCTTGCGATAATTGCTGTTCAACAGATACTGAATATGTAAAAGCCGACTATAACGCATCGGTTGAGAAAACCACAACTAAAATCTGGGTTGCATCTATACCATTGGTTAGTGTTCTGACTAGTGTTTGCTGTACTCATTGCGTAAAAGAAATATCTGCCAAAGATTATTACGACAAACCTCCTTATACTCCTACAGGTAAGGATTTTATTATCTTTTCACATAATATAAAAATTTGCTAACTATCTTGTTTTAAGACATTACCCCGGAATGAACACTGTTTCGCTTCATCCGTAAATATTTTTTTAACCCTTAAAACAAATAGTCATGAATTTTTTAAAATTTTCAATAATAACAATATTCTTCGGGATTCTTTTTTCATATAATTATGCTTTTTCGCAAGCTGTAATAATTAAAGGAAAGGTATATGAAAAAGTAGAATGCACAGAGCATGGGCATTCTCATGATGATCCACATTTTAAAAATGTGCCTCTTATTGGCGCAAATATTCACTGGAAGGGAACTACTTCCGGTGTTTCTACCGACATAAGCGGTTCTTTTGAACTACCTGTAAACCTGCAACTTCCACACGACATTGTAATTAGTTATGTAGGATACGTTGCTGACACAATTACAATTTCAAGAGCTGATTTGTTTGTTGAAGTTATACTTCAGCAATCGGTAAGCCTTGATGAGGTTGTTGTAACAGGCAGAAATTCTGGAGCTCACTATTCAAGCATTCAGCCAATGCATACTCAAATAGTAACCTCTCATGAGTTGCAAAGAGCCGCTTGCTGCAATCTTTCAGAAGCATTTGAAACTAATGCATCTGTAGATGTTGAGTACAGCGATGCTGTTACAGGTGCTCAGCAAATTATGCTGCTGGGATTGGCCGGCACTTATAGTCAGATTCTCGTTGAAAACATTCCAACAATTAGAGGCTTAGGACAACCTTTTGGCTTAGGATTTATTCCCGGACCATGGATGGAATCTATAATGATTTCTAAAGGTAGTGCTTCTGTAATAAACGGATATGAATCTGTTACAGGTCAAATAAATGTTGAACTTAAAAAGCCCGAAAACAGTGAAAGTTTGTTTTATAACTTTTATGTAAATAGTTTCGGTCGTCTTGAAAGCACTATTAATGCAGGAGTTAAGATAAACCCTCGTTGGAGCACGATGATATTGGCTCATGGTGAATATCTTGACAATATGATTGATCATAACAACAACAGCTTTCTGGATCATCCTTTGATGAAAAAGTATAATGTTTTAAATCGCTACAGATATGATAATCCCGGTGTAATGGAGTCGCAATTTGGCTTCCGCATTATGCAGGAAAATCGTGAAGGTGGACAAACTGCTTTTTTCCAAAATGGAAGAAAATGGGGAAGTGCAGATTACTATGCTATTGGAATAAATACCAACCGTTATGATGCATTCGCAAAGACTGGTTTCTTTTTGCCATCAAGGGAAGCCGGTAGTATTGGAACACAATTGAGTTTTACCAGACATGAGCAATACTCTCAGTATGGATTAACAAAGTACGACGGTGAGCAAAATACTTTTTATGCTAACATTCTATATGAAGATAATATTGGAAATCCTGAGCATAAAATTACAACCGGATTAAGTTATATGTATGATGGATATAATGAAGCACTTAATGACAGTATCTTTAATAGAATAGAATCGGTGCCCGGAGTATTCGGTCAATACACTATGCATCATCATGAGCATTTTACGGGAATTATTGGTCTTAGGACCGATTATCACAATATTTACGGTACTTTCTTTACACCAAGGCTGCATACAAGATGGACCATGGGTGATCATTTCGTTGCAAGAGCTTCAGCTGGTAAAGGCTACAGAGTTCCCAACACCATAGCTGAAAATGTTGGTATTCTTGCAAGTAGCCGCCGCATATCAGTTTTAGAAGACATTAAGCCGGAAGAAGCCTGGAACTACGGTGCAAGTCTTACCAGCAACTTTCACTTGTTTAACAACGATGCATCTATAATGCTGGAGTTTTACAGAACACATTTTATAAATCAGCTTATTGTGGATTTGGATACTGATCATTCACGAGCTATATTTTATAATCTTGATGGGAAATCATATTCAAACAACTTTCAGGTTGATTTCAAATTTGAACCATTGAGAAGACTTGAAGTAATTGCTGCTTATAGATTGTCTGATGTAAAAACCACAATTGCAGGAAATCTTGAGTCGAAACCGTTTTTCAGTCGCGACAAAGGTCTTGTAAGTTTATCATACGCAACTCCATCCAATAATTGGCAGTTTGATGTTACAGCACAGTTCAACGGCAAAGGAAGAATTCCTGACACATCTTCTTTGCCTGAGCAATACAGGCTGGATGTTGAATATCCGGGATATACAATTTTAATGGCGCAGATAACATACAAATGGAAGTTTATTGATTTGTATGTTGGTGGAGAAAACCTGACCAATTTCAAGCAAGATCGTCCAATAATTGCATATGACGAGCCATTTGGCGAATACTTTGACGCTTCTATGGTTTGGGGGCCGATAATCGGACGTACATTTTATTTCGGGTTAAGATATACTTTGGAATAAACATTCATAAGGTTAAATTATTGTAAAAAATATGCCTGATACACTAAATTTCAGGCATATTTTTTTTACCTTGCACGCTAGTTTTCACCAAACTACATAGCAAAAAAAATCTTCAAATCATTTTTATGCTAATTAATGCCAACTAATCTTACTTTAATTATTTATTATGAAAAAGTTACTGTTACTAGCAATCGTTTTTTCAATTTCTGTTCTTAATGTTTTTTCTCAGGAATTTCTACCCAAAGGGTTAACCGAAAAAGAAAAAGAATTATACCATGATTTTATTCACAATCCAAACAGACCAAAAAGCACTACTCCACCGGCAGTTGCACCAAGAACTCCGGCAGAATGGGAAGAAGCTCAGGGAGTGATTGTAACTTGGGCAGCTTATAATGCTGAACTACGCGAAATTGTAAGAAGAGCAAAAGAGGCGGTAACTGTTTATATAATATGTTCGAACCCTTCAACTGTTCAGTCATATCTTACAAGCGGGGGCGTAACACTAACAAACATTGTTTTCGTGACAGCGCCATTCAATTCTGTTTGGGTAAGAGATTACGGCCCTCAAAGTGTTTATCTGGAAAATGGAGACTTGGCAATTATTGATTGGCTATATAATAGGCCGTCAAGACCTCAGGATAATGCTATACCTCAATACATGGCAAATTATCTTGGATTGCCATTTTATCAGATGGGTGGAAGCAATGGAATGCTAATTACTACAGGAGGTAATTTTATGGCCGATGGACATGATGATGGATATTCATCTAAGCTAGTGCTTTCTGAAAACCCATCCTATAATGAAACTCAGATTAATCAAATAAAATACAGCTTCATGGGCATTGAAAGATACATCAAGATGAACGAGCTTCCATATGATAATATCCACCACATTGACATGCACATGAAGTTATTGGATGAAGAAACTTTGCTTGTTGGGCAATTCCCCGCAGGAGTTTCTGATGGTCCATTTATAGAAGCAAATCTTCAATATGTGTTGAATAATTTCCAAACTGAATTTGGACGAGAATTCAAAGTTATAAGAATTCCAATGGTGCCCAGCACATCTGGTAATTGGCCACCAAATGCACATTATCGTACATATACAAATGCTTTAATCCTTAACAATGTTGTTCTTGTTCCACAATATCATAATGCAACATTAAATGCACAAGCAATTTCAATATATCAGAATGCAATGCCGGGCTACCAAGTTTTCGGTATTAACATGGAGAATGTTATTTCAGCAAGCGGTGCAATTCATTGCATTACCAGAGAGATTGCAGCATCTGACCCTGTACATATTTCTCATGCAAAGATTCGTTCCGCAATGGTTAACGAACCTTATTATACCGTAAATGCAACAATTACAAGCCCTTCGGGCTTATCCGGTGCTGTTGTATACTGGACAACAAATCCCGGCAGTGGATTCAATGCTATTAATATGACTAATACCGATGATGTTTATTATGCCAATATTCCTGCACAATCATATAATACAAACGTTTCTTATTACATAAGTGCAACTAACAATAATTCAAAAACTATTTCAAAACCTCTTGTTGCTCCGGCAGGATATTATACTTTTAAAGTTGGTGCACCGAATGGAGATGTAAATGGAGATGGCTATGTTAATGTAATGGATGTAGTGTGGCTGATAAGTCATTTAAACGGGAATACTCCCGTTGGCTTTTTATTAGAAAATGCAGATGTAAATAAAGATGGCTCAATAAATATAGCAGATATTACAGCTTTAATAAATCTAATACTTAGTTGAGAAAAATTACAGATAGGCACTAATACTCTCTGTTCATAAGCCCCTTAGCTAAATCTCTAAGGGGTTTTTTGTCTTCATCATCAACATTTATTTTATCAAGATAAGATAAAGCCTGATTGAAATATAATTCAATTTCCCTAATAGCTATATTGCTAATATTCAATGCATTGTAAACAGATTTTACAATGCTGATTTTTTCATTATTCTCCAGACAGTCGCTATAAAATGCATCTGTAAGTGTTTTCTTCAACTTATCATCTGCTTTAGACAGCGCTTTAATAAACAACCAGGTTTTCTTTTTGGCCAGAATATCTCCACCTGTTTTTTTGCCAAAAACTTTTTCATCAGAATATATATCAAGCCAATCGTCCTGAATTTGAAAAGCAAGTCCGAAATATTCTCCAAACTTATACAAATTGAAAATATCTTCTTCGGATGCATTGCCTGATATCATAGCTCCAATCTTTAGGCAATTTGCAGGTAATACCGCTGTTTTTAACCTTATCATATTCAGATACTCATCTTCTGAAACAATTTTTCTTGTTTCAAAATCCATATCATATTGTTGTCCTTCACAAACTTCGGTTATAGATGTATTAAAAACCTCTAGTATTGCTTTAAGTTTATCTTCAGGTACTTCCAAAATATGGTTATATGCAAGCACAAGCATTGCATCGCCCGACAATATAGCGGTGTTTGTTCCCCACTTTTTATAAACACTTGGTTGTCCTCTTCTAATAGGTGCCTCATCCATTATATCATCATGCATGAGAGTAAAATTATGCAGAAGCTCTAAGCCAATAGCAGCATTTACAGCATCATCAGTATTTCCACCAAACAGCTTACAGCCCAATAAAGTCATTAAAGGACGTATTCTTTTTCCACCATTTTTCAAGCAATAATCTACAGGGATATACAAACTTTCAGGCTCTTTAATGAAGTTGAGCTTATTGATTTTTTCTGTAATGAGATTTGAAAGTTCTTCGTAACTATTGCTCATAATTAAAAATGCTCTCTATTTTTGTGGTAAGATGAAATATGGATTATCAATAATTCTTTGAATACCCGATTTTAAAGAAGTAAGGTCTCTTTTTAGAAGATTTCTCATTTTTGTAATATCCGGAAAACGACGATTCATATCTCCTTCCGGCAGAGGAGGTCTAAATACAATTTTCGATTTACTGTTTGTAACCTCAATAATTAACTTTGCCAGGTCTATTATAGGTACTTCAATATCAGACCCAATATTCATCACATCATTTACAAATTTATTTTCATAAAAAGCATTCACGCAAGCATCAACGTTATCGTCGATAAAGCAGAATGTACGAGTTTGACTTCCATCTCCATAAATCGGGATATCTTCATTCTGAAGTGCATGGCTGATAAACTTAGACATCACAAAATCAATACTTTGCTTTGGCCCATAAGTATTAAAGAATCTGAAAATTGTATAATCAAGGTCGTATTCTTTTTTGTATGATTTTAGATAAGCTTCCCCCACATTCTTAACCACCGCGTAGGGAATCCTTGAGTTAAGAGGAGTAGTTTCTTCATTCTGAGGAAGGTTAACCGGTTCTCCATATACCTCAGATGAAGATGCAAAGAATACGCGCTTTACACCTGAGTTTTTACATAGGTCAAAAACATGCTCAATACCATAAAGATCCCTTAAAACTTTGATTGGGTGCGCCTGAGTTGCAAGAACACCAACAAATGCAGCATAATGAAACACATAATCGAAATGATTTGCCAGCATTACTTCAGCAATATCTCGGTATAAATTTACGTCGCACTTTATAAAAGACCAGTTATCTTTAGGTTTTTTAGGCAATTTTTCCAAACTACCCGTCATTAAATTGTCAACTATTACTACTTGATTATCAGGATTTTCAATTAGCTTCTCCGCCAGGCAGCTGCCAATAAAGCCAGCACCTCCCGTAATTAATATTTTTGTCCTTTTTCCCATAAGTATCAGCAATATTTATGTGGTTATTTTTTTATAATATTAATCAAATACTCTCCATATCCACTTTTCAATAATGGATCTGCAATTTGCCTCAAATGATTACTATCAATAAATCCCATTCTATAGGCTATTTCTTCAATACATCCAATTTTCAAACCCTGCCTCTCCTCTATCACCTGCACAAATTGCGCTGCCTGAATAAGTGAGGTAAAAGTGCCTGTGTCGAGCCAGGCAGTTCCTCTGTTAAGAATTTTTACTTTAAGCCTTCCGGAACTCAGATAAATTTTGTTTACATCTGTAATTTCATATTCACCCCTTACTGATGGCTGAAGATTCTTAGCAATTCCAATAATACTGTTATCATAAAAATACAAACCCGGCACAGCATAATTCGACTTTGGAGATTTTGGTTTTTCTTCAATGCTCAAGGCATTAAAATCATTATCAAACTCCACAACTCCATATCTTTGAGGGTCATTAACATGATATGCAAAAACTATCCCTCCGTCCGGATTAGTGCATTCCTGAAGTGTTTTATGAAGTCCGCTGCCATAAAATATATTATCTCCCAGCACAAGAGCAACCGAATCATTACCAATAAATTCTTCACCCAAAACGAATGCTTGTGCAAGTCCGTTGGGAATATTCTGAACTTTATACTTAAAATTGCAGCCAATTCGGGAGCCATCTCCTAAAAGTTTTTCGAAAGCTGGAGTATCTTGAGGAGTAGAGATTATAAGAATATCTTTTATACCTGCCATCATTAAAACAGACAATGGATAATAAATCATAGGCTTATCATAAACAGGCATCAGCTGCTTACTCATAGCCTGCGTAATAGGATAAAGCCTGGTTCCTGAACCTCCGGCAAGTATAATTCCTTTCATTTTTCTAGTCTAATATTTTTCTGTTTTGGCTAATAATCCTTTTTCTCTTTTTGGATGTTCTTAAAATTTTCTTCCCGGAATCCTCTCCTTCTGACCTTTTATGAATAGACAATAACACAGAAGGCAATAGCAACAGGTTAGACAACAATGCAACAGATAATGTAAATGCTATAAGATATCCAAGAGCCTGAGTTCCTCCGAAAGAAGACGCAGTGAAAATTATAAACCCAAAGAACAACACAACAAAAGTGTAAATCATACTAATGCCACTTTCTTTGAGCGCGCAAATAACAGAATGTTTAATGTTATAATTATTTAAATGCAATTCCTGTCTGAATTTGGCTAGAAACAAGATTGAATTATCAACTGAAATCCCTAATGCGATACTAAATATGATAATTGTTGATGGCTTTATAGGAATTTGAAAATAACCCATCATTGCAGCTGTAAGTATCTGTGGAAATAAATTCGGCAGAAGCGATATAAAAACCATTTTAAACTTATTAAACATCAATGCTATAAGCACGGAAATTATAACCAAAGCTAAAACAAGGCTGGTTAATAAATTATTTATGAGATATTCTGTACCTTTAAGAAAAACAACACTGGTTCCAGTCATACTCACAGAATACTGCTCTGGGTCAAAAATTTCATCAATTAATGGTTGTAATTCTGTTTTTATTCTTTCAATATCTTTGGTGCCTATATTTTTCATTTGCACCGATACTCGTGTTATTTGCATTGCAGAATCGGCGAGTGATTTGAGAAATTTGCTTTCAATAGAAACATCAGGCAAATACGACATTATAAAACCTCTCTCATGTCTGTTGGGCAATTCATACATCTGCGGATTGCCTCTATAAAAACCTTGTTTTGCAAACTTTATCATCTCAACTATCGACAAAGGCCTTGATAGCTCAGGATAATCCTGAAGAAGTGTTTGTAATTGATCTATTTTATTTAAAGTAGTTGGATTTATAACGCCCTGAGGTCTCTTTGTATCTATCATAATCTCAAGTGGCATAATACCATTAAACTGATTTTCAAAAAATACTAGATCTTTATAAACAGGGTCATTACTTGGTATGTCGTCTACAATTGTTCCTGAGGTGTGAAGTCTTGTTATGCCAAATATTCCAACTACTAAAAACACAGAAAATATAGTATATACCCATTTCCTGTGATTTAAAACAACATGAATAACTCTCTGTATCAATGTTCTGATAAACTTTTTGTCAAGATGCTTTACGTGTCTTCTTTTGGGAGATGGCAAGAAACTATAAAAAATCGGCACCAAGGTTATGGTCAGCAGGAAGGTAAAGATTATATTTACTGAAGCCACTATACCAAACTCTATAAGAATTTTATTGCCGGTAACAATAAATGCGGCAAACCCCACTGCGGTAGTTGCATTTGTCAGCATTGTTGCATTGCCTATCCTTTTAACAACCTGAGACAATGACTGCATTTTATTGCCATGACATCTAAACTCATTGTGGTATTTATTAAGCAGGAATATACAATTTTCAACTCCGATTATAATTAAAAGAGGCGGAATAATCCCGGTTAGCACTGTGAGCTTATACCCAAGCAGGCTAATCAATCCAAGCGCCCAAACAACACCAATACCAACAATTACCATTGGAAAGAAGAACGACTTAAACGATCTGAAAAAGAAAAATAAGGCAAGAGATGCCACTATCATAGCAAGAATCAAAAACAGCTTTAACTCATCTCTTACAGTAATGGATGTTTTAGTACGGATATATGGCAAGCCACTCAGATGCACCTTTATCTGAGTTTCCTTTTCAAACTCATCACACAATTCTTCAATTTCATGAATAAGAGGCTCTCTTCTTACAGAGTTTAATACGTCGTTATTTAATGTAATTGCTGAAACAAATGTGCTATTCTTTTTATTAAAAAGAAGTCCTTCATAAAAGTGCAGATTATACACAATGCTCAATAAAGAATCTAACTCAATCTGAGTTTTTGGTCTTGAAGTAAAAACGGGAGACAGTAAGAGTTTTTTCTGAGTATCATCTCTTACAACATTTTGGATATTCTCAATTCCAATAAACGCCACAACGCCTTCAAGGCTTTTGAGTGAAATATGCAAATCGTACCATTTATTGAAAGTTCCCAAATCGTCAATCTTCTCACTGGAAATTCCAACAAACATAATATTTCCATCTTCTCCGAAGATATCCAAAAACTCTTCATATTTTTCATATACGGGGTCAGAAGTGGGCAGCATTTTAACTAGCTCATGAGATAGCTTAACATCAAAAGCATTATATCCCATAAAGGCAGTTATCAATATTATTAAAGCCAGAATTTTCCGGCGATTCGTAAGTATCAGATGAACAACATTATCCCACATTTCTCCCTAAATATTAACAGTAGATGTAAGTTGCAATTTGCACGAATTGCAAAATTAACGTTTTAAGGCTAATTTGCTGCTAATGTATTAAGTTTTTTAATGAAAACAATAAAAGAAATACTGGAATATTTTAAAGAATTAATAAACGGCAGTTTTTTTAAAGCATATCATTGAGTATTTTTGTAGATTGTTTAAATTTATAATGAAAGAGAAAAAGGATAAACATTCGAATAAAAGCAGTGTTGATTTTCTAGAAGTTTATGGTGCCAGAGAGCACAATCTTCAGAATATAAATGTATGCATTCCTCGAAATAAACTTATAGTAATTACCGGATTAAGCGGAAGCGGAAAATCTTCACTTGCTTTCGATACTATCTATGCTGAAGGCCAGAGAAGGTATATAGAAACATTCTCTGCATATGCGCGACAATTTCTAGGTAACTTGGAAAGACCGGATGTTGACAAAATTACCGGATTAAGTCCTGTTATCTCAATTGAGCAAAAAACAACCTCCAAAAATCCTCGATCTACTGTTGGAACCATTACTGAAATTTATGATTTTCTCAGGCTTTTATATGCCCGCACTGCTGATGCATATTCATACATTAGCGGAGAAATAATGGTAAAGTACACTGACAAGGAAATTCTCGATCTTATTTTATCCAAGTTTTCCGGTAAAACAATGATTTTGCTGGCTCCTCTTGTCAAAGGCAGAAAAGGGCATTATCGTGAATTGTTTGATTATATCCAAAAACAGGGCTTTCTTAGAGTTAGAGTTGATGGTCAAATGCGGGAAATTACTCCTAATATGCGCCTCGACCGCTATAAAGTGCATGATATTGAGCTGCTTGTTGATAAGATAAACATTGATGAAAAAAGCTCTAAGAGAATTGATCAAAGCATACAATCAGCAATGAAGCAAGGCAAAGGTATGATAATGCTGATGGAAGAAAACAAGGAGGATGTATTCTACTTTAGCCGCAAACTTATGTGTCCAGTATCCGGCTTGGCTTATTCAGAGCCTGAACCAAATACGTTTTCTTTCAACTCTCCTTATGGAAGTTGTCCGAAATGCAACGGACTTGGAGAAATTAGTCAGATAGACATTCTTAAAATTATCCCGGATGATAATTTGTCAATTTATGCCGGTGGACTTGCACCTCTTGGGCCTTATAAAAACAATTGGATTTTTAAACAGATTGAAGCTATTTGTTTAAAATTCGGATTCAAAATAGAAACTCCAATTAAGAACATCCCGGAAGAAGCTATAAATACAATACTTTACGGCTCAAATGAAGTTTTTAGAATAAAAAATGAAAGCCTTGGAATTACCAATACCTATACTTTAAACTTTGAAGGTATCGTAAACTTTATATCAAATCAATATACTGAAACCACATCTTACTCAATTCAGAAATGGGCTACCGGCTTTATGTCGTATTCTAAATGTCCGGAGTGTGAAGGCAAACGACTAAAAAAAGAATCTCTCCATTATCGCATCGGCAATTACAATATAAGCGATTTGGCCAACATGGATTTGTTAACTCTGAAGAGAGAGATAGAAAGTTTTGATAAAACTTTTGAGCCAAGAAAAAAACAAATTGCTCACGAAATAATTAGAGAATTACTTGTTAGGCTTGGATTTTTGTTAGATGTCGGACTTGATTATCTTTCACTAAACCGTTCTGCAAAAACTCTTTCAGGAGGCGAAAGCCAAAGGATTAGACTTGCAACACAGATAGGTAGCCAACTTACTGGTGTATTATATATTCTTGATGAACCAAGTATAGGATTGCATCAGAGAGATAATCAAAAGCTTATCGAATCATTGAAAAATCTTAGAGATATTGGAAACTCTGTCATTGTTGTAGAACATGACAAAGACATGATAATGTCTGCCGACCATGTAGTTGATATTGGCCCTGGGGCCGGAATACACGGGGGCAAAATCATTGCAGAAGGCACTCCTGAAGAAATATTGAAAAACAAACATTCAATCACATCTGCCTATCTCAGAGGCGAAAAGAAAATTGCAGTACCAAATTTCAGAAGACCCGGAAATGGGAAAGAGATTACTCTGTCAGGAGCAACAGGTAACAATCTGAAAGATGTTTCACTTACAATTTCTTTGGGAAAGTTTGTTTGCGTGACCGGTGTCTCGGGTAGCGGCAAATCATCATTAATTAACGAAACATTATATCCCATTTTAAGCAATCACTATTATCGGTCTGAGTACAAAGCGCTTCCTTATAAAAAAATCGAAGGATTACATTATGTTGACAAAGTAATTGAGATAGACCAATCTCCCATTGGAAGAACCCCAAGGTCTAATCCTGCTACATATACAAAAGTTTTTGACGAAATAAGAAAACTCTTTTCTTCATTGCCCGAATCAATGGTTAGGGGTTATAAGCCGGGAAGGTTTTCTTTCAATGTTAAAGGAGGACGATGTGAAACCTGCCAAGGAGGAGGAGTAAAAGTTATTGAAATGAACTTCCTTCCTGATGTTCACGTTTTATGCGAAACATGCCAAGGAAAAAGATATAACAGAGAAACACTTGAAGTAAGATATAAAGGAAAATCAATAAACGACGTGTTGAATCTTAATATCATACAGGCACTTGAGTTTTTTGAAAATATTCCTTCAATTGCTATCAAGATAAAAACATTGAAAGATGTTGGACTCGGATATATAACACTTGGACAAAGTAGTACAACATTATCAGGAGGTGAAGCTCAAAGAGTGAAGCTCGCATCAGAACTTTCAAAGAAAGATACGGGAAAAACTGTTTACATACTCGACGAACCCACAACAGGCCTTCACTTCGAAGATATCAGAGTTTTGCTGGAAGTATTAAACAGACTTGTTGACCGTGGAAATACAATAATAGTTATTGAACACAATCCGGATGTTATAAAAGTTGCCGATTATATAGTTGACCTTGGCCCTGAAGGCGGCGAAAGAGGTGGAAAGTTAATTGCTTGCGGAACTCCCGAAGAAATTATTAATTCTAATAATGGATATACTGCTCAGTTTTTAAAAACTGAACTTTTAAAGCCTAAAATGGTAGGTGAAAATTCATAGTTTCATCAACTATCCATTCATTATCGTTGAAATCAACTTCATAAAACTTAATTTTCCCTTCATTCAAAACACCAATAATATTTTGTTCGTATTGAATTACAGCTTCATATTGATCCGGCAATTTCAAAACAAAATTTTCTAAAAATTCCCAATTGCTATCATCTTTTAAATAATAAAAGCCAAGCTTTTTATCTGAAACAACGGCCATAACCATTGACCCAACAGAAAAATAATCATCAATATTCATTGGAACAACAAAGCTGGCTGTTTCATCTTTCCTCCAGATTAGCTTTTCATCGAGGTAATAAAAGTCAACTATGCCGTCTTTTTCAACTCCAATAACCCCCACTTCCCAACTAAACTTAACAGGAAATATTCTATCATACTCACTCGGCATAACAAATTGCATAGTATATTCTTTTTTCCACAAATTTTCAGCATCCAGATAATAAAAATTCATCAAATCACTTTCTATAACACCTATAATACCAAGCCCAAGAGCTAATATCCCGCTATTTTCTTCAGGAATAACAAAGGATGAAACTCTGTCTAATATCCATATTCTTTTTTCATTCAAGTAATAAACATCTATTTCATTATTATTAATAATCCCAATCGACCCCATCCCCGGGCACAATATTTTCCATGCTGCCTCCTGATTCATGTACTCAATACTCCTATTTTTTGGAGAGGGTTTTGAACATGAAAAAAACATCATGGTGCTAAATACAACGACTGCAAATCTGAAAAATCTATGCTTCATATTAAGAATAATTAAGTTATGTTTTATAAGTCAACAAGGCGTAAAGGTATTGATTTTATTCTATTTAAAAAAAGCAAACTTTCGCTATTAAATTTTCAATTTATTAAGGCTGAAATCTTTAAATTTTGTAGCTTTGCGACAAAATTCTAAAATTCAATTTTTTATAACTATAAAGGAGACTAATATATGAACATTTCAGAAATGAAAAAGAATCGAAAGATTTTAAAAGAATTTAAGTATGAAAGAAAGGATTTGTACAGAGGTTACACGGATAAGATTTTGTACATAAATGTTTCTGATTGCAATATCAAAGAAAAAGCTGTTCCACAAGAAATGAAAGATAAATTCATTGGTGGAAAAGGTTACGGTTTAAGACTGCTTTGGGACGCAACAAAACCTAATACAAAATGGAACGACCCTGAAAATGAGATTATCATTTCATCAGGCCCTGTTGGTGGAATTACTCAGTATTCAGGAGCCGGAAAATCTCTTATAGTATCGATTTCTCCTCAAACAGATTCCATTATGGACTCTAACGTAGGTGGTTTCTTTGGTCCTTTCCTAAAGTTTTCTGGCTATGATGCTCTTGAACTTCAGGGAAAATCTGAAAAAGACCTTATCATCTACATTGATGGAATAACTGGAAAAATTGAAATTTTTGAAGATCCGGGTCTTTCTGTAGATTCTCACATACTTGCAGAAGAGCTTACTGAAATGTTTGCCGACGACGAAAAAGATGCAAAAAATATTGGCGTTGTTTCTACCGGAGCTGCTGCTGAACATTCACTAATCGGAATGATCAACTTCTCTTTCTACGATATGAAGCGTAAAAAGGTAAGATTAAAGCAAGCTGGTCGTGGTGGTATTGGTACTGTTATGCGCGATAAAAAGATTAAAGCTATTGTTGCTAAAATCGAAGGCGTAAAAGGTAACCTAAACAATGTTGCAAACCTTGAAGCAATTGCTGAAAGAGGTCGCAAGTATCAAGCAGAAATGAGAGAGCTTGACGATTCTCAATGCCAGATGAGAAAGAAAGGTACTGCCAATATCGTTAACGTAATGAACGATTATGACCTTCTTCCAACTCATAACTTCAAATATGGAAGTCATAAAGATGGTATAAAAATTCACTCTAATATTTTCAGAGATAAATACTTTACTCAAAATGTATTTGATGGTTGCTGGATTGGTTGTGCAATGTCATGCGCTAAGGGTGTTGATGATTTCGAGTTAAAGACAGGACCTTACAAAGGTCATAAAGTTATTGTTGACGGTCCGGAATATGAAAACGCTGCCGGCTTAGGTTCAAACATGGGTATTTTCGACCCTGAAGCTATCATCGAAGCTAACTTCTATTGCGATACATATGGTATTTGTACAATTACCTGGGGTACTATCTGTGCTTTTGTAATGGAATGCTATGAAAATGGTATTCTTAATAAAGAAAGAACAGGCGGCCTTGAGCTAAACTTCGGTGCAATTGAAGATTCTCTTGAACTTCTTCACCAGCTTGCAAGAGGAGAAGGATTTGGAGTAATTGCAGGTATGGGTATCCGCAAAATGAAGGAAATGTTCGCTGCAAAAGGCTGGGGAGATGCTAAATTCCTAAATGATATAGGAATGGAAAACAAAGGTCTTGAATATTCTCAATATGTTTCCAAAGAATCTCTTGCTCAACAAGGTGGTTATGCTATGACAAACAAAGGGCCACAGCACGACGAAGCATGGCTTATCTTTATGGATATGGTTAATAATCAAATCCCAACTTTCGAAGATAAAGCAGAAGCTCTTCACTATTTCCCAATGTTTAGAACTTGGTTTGGTCTTGCAGGTTTGTGTAAACTTTGCTGGAACGACGTTGTTCCAAAAGGAAACGAACTTACAGCAGAACCTCACAAAATTCCTGAGCACGTAGATAACTATGTAACTATTTTCGAAGCTGTTACCGGAAAACCTTTCAGCAAGGAAGAGCTTATCCGTCAGAGTGAAAGAGTTTACAACTTCCAGCGTATTTTTAACATTCGCCGTGGTTATGGTAAGAGACTTCACGATGCTCAGCCATACCGTGCTTGCGGACCTGTTACTGTTGAGGAATACGAATCAAGAGCAGATCGTTACGATAAGCAACTGAAAGAAGATGTAGGTTTCGACCCAACAGGAAAATCTACTGAAGAAAAAATGGCTGCTTTGCGTAAATATCGCGAAAACAGATACGAACAACTTCTTGACGCGGTTTATCAACGTCGCGGTTGGACAAAAGATGGAGTTCCAACTATTGCCAAACTTAAAGACCTTGGCATGGACCTTCCTGAACTAATTGAAGTTGTAGAAAAATATCAATAGTAATCTGATTTTTTCTATTAAATACAAACAGGCACTTAGAGCTTTTTCTAGGTGCCTGTTTTCTTTGCGCTTTGCGAAGTCTTTGCGGTTTTTGCGAGGAATAAAAAACCTTGCTTTCTAATTTCAAGTGAAATATTTCCACGCCAAGGTCGCAAAATGTTTGAACGCAAATAGCGCAAAGGGTTTAATGCGAATATTCAACACGTACAATCTTTTTGTTACACAGTGTTTTCACAACTTGTCACGCCATAGCGGGTGTGCTCTTTTTCACGCCCTGAAAGGGCAATTTAATTCAGCCCAAAGGCAACGCCTTGGGTTCTAAAGAGCGATTTATGTTTTCGCCCTGAAAGGGCAGCTTAGAGGTTATTTTTGTTTTGAATTTTTTGAATTTGTTTTTTTTGAATTTGTATCGGTTTTAGCTTCGCTGCTACTTCGTGGTCGATATTCGTTTTTCAAATTTTTTAATTGGAACACGGATTATACTGATTTTCACTGATTAATGCATCAGTTATATTTGCGCTTTTTGCGAAGTCTTTGCTGTTTTTGCGAGGAATAAAAAAACTTGCTTTCTAATTTCAAGTGAAATATTTCCACGCTAAGGTCGCAAAATGATTGAACACAAATAGCGATAAGAGTAACCAAAGACCCCATTGGTTAAAATATCATTAAACTCCGTACTCTCCACGTTATATTTCTTACACTTTATATATACCTTTGTACGTTTGATTATTGTTCAATAACATTTTTACAACCTAATAGAGTAAAGCATAATATAAAACACAAACTCCAAACTATGGCAAAGCGATTTTTCTGGTTAGCAACAATTCTTTTATCTTCGGTTTTCATCCTTTGGATATTTACTTATTCGGGAAAAGTTAGTGAAGCAGATGTTTTATACGAAAAAGACTTCCTTGATAATTACAGAATTTACGCTATCCCTTTACCCGAATCACTAAACTTTGCAGGAGAAGCTGTTCCGCTTGACAGATATTATGTAAAAGAGCAATTTGACAGGGAGTTGCTTATCAATAGCTATTGGCAATCACAAACTATTCAGTTTTTTAAGAGAGCAAACAGATGGTTCCCCGTATTTGAACCTATTCTTAAACAATATAATATTCCTGATGATTTTAAATACCTTGCTCTAATTGAAAGTGGACTAATGAATGCAGTTTCACCGGCCGGAGCAACCGGTTTTTGGCAAATACTTGAGGGAACAGGAAAAGATTTGGGTCTGGAAATTAATGAATTTGTTGATGAAAGATATAATGTTGAAAAAGCAACTGTTGCTGCTTGCAAATATCTTCTAAAATCCAAAGAAGAATATGGAAGTTGGACTTTAGCAGCTGCAGCTTATAACATGGGAAACAGAGGCATTCAAAGGCAAATCGAAAGACAAAAAGTTCAGAGCTATTACGACCTTCATTTGAATGAAGAAACCTCGAGGTATGTTTTCAGAATTCTTGCAATGAAAGTGATTTTTGAGAATCCGCAAAAAGCAGGATTTTATTACAGAGAAACAGACCTCTACCCTCCTCTTGATTATAAAACTATTTCTGTTGATTCTACTATCAGTTGTCTGGTTGATTTTGCCCAACAAAATAATACAACGTACAGAGAATTAAGACTACTAAACCCATGGTTGAGGCAATACGAATTGCCAAATAAAAAAGGCAAAGCATATGAAATCAAGGTTCCGTTATAAATCAGATTATTTATAATGGCGAAAAAAACTGAGCATTTTCTAACCCCTATAATTAGAACACTTCCTTCAAACCCGGGAGTTTATCAGTTTTTTGATCAAAACGAAAAAATCATTTATGTAGGAAAAGCTAAAGACCTTAAAAAAAGAGTATCGTCTTATTTCAACAAAGAAAAATACGAAAGTGGCAAAGTAAAAGTTATGGTTAATCGTATCCGTTGCATTCAACATATTGTTGTTGATACAGAGATTGACGCATTACTTCTCGAAAACAATCTGATAAAAAAATATCGCCCAAAGTATAATGTTTTGCTTAAAGACGATAAAACCTATCCATGGATTTGTATAAAAAACGAGCCTTTCCCAAGAATATTCCCCACTCGAAACTTAATCAGGGATGGCAGCAAATATTTTGGTCCCTACGCTTCCGTGAGAATGATGAATACACTGCTTGAACTTATTCGACAGCTTTTTCAGTTCAGAACTTGCAGGTTAAATTTAAGCAGCTCAAAAATAAAAGAAAATAAGTACAAAGTATGTCTTGAATACCACATCAAAAACTGCAAAGGTCCATGCGAAGGGCTTCAAACTCCCGAAGATTACAACCAAACTATAGAGCAAATTCAGAATATTCTAAAAGGAAATCTCACTGTAGTTACAAAAGAACTTAAGAATATAATGAATGAATATTCGAAAAATTACGAGTTTGAAAAAGCCAACATAGTAAAAGAAAAAATCATTCTTCTTGAGAAATTTCAGGCAAGATCTACTGTTGTTAGTCCTACTATACACAACGCAGATGTATTTTCAATCATATCTGATGAGGAGTTTGGATATGTAAATTTTCTTAAGATTATTAATGGTGCTGTTGTGCAATCGCACACACTTGAGATGAAAAAGCAACTCGACGAACCCGATACTGAATTGCTTGAAATGGCTCTTGCAGAAATCAGAGTAAGGTTTGATGACTTTGCACCTGAGTCAATTATACCGTTTGAAGTTATTACCCGATTTCCTGACATTAAATATACGGTGCCTTCCAGAGGTGATAAGAAAAAAATATTGGAACTTTCCGAAAGAAATGCCAAATATTACAGAATGGAAAAAAACCGACAAAGGGAGTTGTTAGATCCAGATAAACATTATAAAAGAATATTGGAGAAAGTTCAAAAAGACCTTAATCTCAAAGAGCTTCCAAAGCATATTGAGTGTATTGACATTAGCAATACCCAAGGCACGTTATCAGTTGGGGCCATTGTTGTTTTTAAGAATGCCAAGCCCAGCAAAAAAGAATACAGGTCATTTAACATTAAAACTGTTGACCAACCAAATGATTACGCATCCATTGAAGAAGTTATTTTTAGAAGATATAAAAGAATAATTGAAAACAATGAAGCACTACCTCAACTTCTAATAATAGATGGCGGAAAGGGACAACTAAGCTCTGCTGTAAAGTCATTAAAAAAACTTGAAATTGTTGATAAACTTCCAACAATTGGGATTGCGAAACGACTTGAAGAAATATTTTTCCCAAATGATTCAATACCATTATACCTCGACAAAAGATCTGAAACCCTTAAACTAATTCAACAGCTTAGAGACGAAGCTCACCGTTTTAGCAATCTAAGTCATGGCAAAAGAAGAATACGTTCATCCCTAAAATCAGAACTTGAAGCAATAAAAGGTATTGGGCCAAAAAGTATTAAATCATTAATTGAAAAATTCAAGTCGGTTGAAGGTATTAAAAACGCAACCACTATAGAAATCTCCGAAATTGTTGGCAATTCTAAGGCCGCAATTATAAAAAGTCACTTCAAAATTGACAAAAACTTGCAATAATTTGCTTAATCCCATCAATTACCTTATTCATATAAATACTTTTACCATATGTTTACAATCACGTTTTTATTTATAGCTGAATTCAAGTCACAAATGCAACTTTTTGTTTAATCAAATTTAATGATAAAAATTCAATTGGTGATAAGAACCCCAATTTTTTTCTTGGTCTGTTATTTAACTTGTGTTGAACATATTGAATTTGTTGATTAGTAATATTTTCAAAAGAAGACCCTTTAGGAAAGTATTGCCTGATAAGCCCATTTATATTTTCATTAGCACCTCGTTCCCATGAA
>JAGXRQ010000134.1 GCA_018335675.1 Bacteroidota bacterium
ATTTAATGGTGTAAGTTCAAAATATCTACAAAACTATCTAAACTGGTTTGCATATAAAGATAAACTATATGGAACGAAGTCAACCATTAAACAATGGTTCTACGCAATTCTTGCTACGCCATACGCATATGAGCTGTTTTTGCAATTTAAAGATAATGCTGTTAATATTAGAACTTAGCCCTATTTGTTAAATTTGAATGTTAATTTGAAAAACACAAACTATTTATTTTAATCTTATAAATTCCAACAAGATGAATAATTACATAAAAAAATTATCCGCATTGCTTTTTGCAATATTGTTTACAAGTTCGCTAATTGCTAAAGATGATGTGCGTTTACTTCGTTATCCTGACATAAACGGAAATCAGGTTGTTTTTGTTTATGCGGGAAGTATATGGACTGTTGATGCAAAAGGGGGCGATGCTCGCAAGCTCACATCTCATAGCGGAATAGAATTATTTCCGAAAATATCTCCTGATGGCAAATGGATAGCTTTTTGTGCCGAATACAGCGGAAGTCGTCAGGTTTATGTTATGCCTTCTCAAGGCGGAACTCCTAAGCAACTTACATATTACAATGAAGTAGGTATAATGCCTCCTCGTGGTGGGTTTGATAATGTGGTACTTGGCTGGACTCCTGATAGCAAAAAAATCCTCTTCAGAGGAAACAGAACTCCTTATGGCGATAGAATGGGTAAGTATTTCCTTATCAGTATTGATGGAGGTTTTGAAGAGCCACTGCCTGTCCCTTATGGCGGTTTTGGTGTGCTTTCACCTGACGGGAAAAAACTTGCATTTGCCTATATAGACAGAGAATTCAGAACATGGAAAAGATATAAAGGCGGTAGAGCATCCAATTTGTGGATTTACGACCTTGTTAATAATACTTCCGAACAAATTACCGACTTTAAAGGAACAGATCAGATACCGGTTTGGCATGGAGAGAAAATATATTTTGCCAGCGACAGAGACCTTTGGCTAAATATTTATAGTTATCATACCAAAACAAAAGACATCAAACAACTTACCTTTCATAAAGATTTTGATGTGATGTGGCCTAGCGGAAATAATGGTCAGCTTATTTATGAAAGTGGTGGCAACCTTTATAAACTGGATCTTCAGACAGAAAAAGCAGAGAAAATCACCGTTAATATTAAGTATGATTTTGCTAATACTTTACCATACTTCAAAAATGTAAAAGACAATATTCACAGCTATTCTGTTTCTCCTTCCGGAAAACGACTGCTTTTTGATGCCAGAGGTGACATATTTTCTGTGCCGGCAAAAGACGGCACAACCAGAAATCTAACGCAAACACAAGGAGTTAGAGAAGTTTACCCTCAGTGGTCTCCCGACGGAAAATGGATTACATATCATTCTGACGCCACAGGTGAATATGAAGTTTACATTGTAGAAACAACGCCTGATGCCAAGCCAATTCAGCTTACGCAAAATTCAAAAGGATGGAAATATGCCTCTGAATGGTCGCCCGATAGCAAGTATATAACCTTCTTTGATCGTTCTATGAAGCTTCAACTTATTGATATTGCTACTAAAAAACTTACAATTGTTGATCAGGCAGGGCTAACGGAAATTCTGGATTATAGCTTCTCTCCCGATTCTAAGTGGATTACTTATACTAAAGAAAACTCCAACGGACAAAGTTCTGTGTGGGTTTATAATATTTTAAATGCTCAGAAAACTCAGCTAACCGACTATACTTTTAGCGATAGAAATCCTGTTTTTTCTAAGTGCGGACATTATATCTTTTTTACATCAAACAGAGATTTTAACCTTGCTTTTTCATCATTTGAGTTTAATTATTTGTATAACAATGCAACCAGAATCTATGCTATGCCTCTTACCGATAAAGCACCAAGATTATTTCAACCAAAAGAGGATGAAGAAATGATTGGTAAATCAAAGGATGAAGAAGCAAAGAAAGATGTAATTGTAATTATAAACCCTAAGGGAATAAATAACCGAATAGTTGCTTTCCCGATGTCTTCAGGAAATTACTGGGGCTTGCAAGCAGTTGAAGGTGGTATTGTATATTCAAGCAATACAGGTTTTTCCAGGTATAAGTTGAAAGAGCAATCTGAGGAGATTATTATGAGTGGTGTTATGAATGCTATAGTGACAGCTGATGGAAGCAGTTTTGCTTATGCTACCGGAGGAAATTATGGCGTTGCTCCCCTAAATCCTGGTCAAGATGCTTCTAAAAATCTTGTAAACCTCGATAATCTATCAATGAAAATTGAACCCAAAAAAGAATGGGAACAAATTTTCAGGGATGGCTGGAGAATATACAGGGATTTCTTTTATGTTGGAAATATTCATAATGTAGATTGGGATGAGTTTTATGAAAGGTATTCTAAGCTTCTTCCATCACTAAATCATAGGTTTGATTTGGATTATATTTTTGGTGAAATGATTGCAGAAACCAATACAGGTCACGCATATGTTGATTGGGGCGACTTTGAAAGAGTGAAAAGAGTGGAAACCGGTTTACTTGGCGCTGATATTACTCCAGATAAAAAGAACAATCGTTATATCATTAGTAAAATTTATCAGGGTGAGAATTGGGATAAGACAAGAATTTCTCCTCTAACAATGCAGGGTATAGATATTAAAGAAGGAGAATATCTTATCAGTATTGAAGGAAATGATGTTACTCTCGCTGATAACCCATACAAATTCCTTGAGAATCGTGTTGGTGTGGCAACCAGAATAACAGTAAATAATCGCCCGACTGCTCAAGGTGCACGCACGTATGTTGTGCATCCAATAGCAAGCGAGCTTGAATTGTTTTACCTCGATTGGATTAATTCACGTCGTGCAATGGTAGAAAAACTGTCTAATGGCAGGATTGGATATATGCATTTGCCAAACACTGCTCACGACGGCAATCGTGAACTGCACAGAGGAATGTATGCATATCACGATAAAGAGGCATTAATAATTGACGATAGATTTAATGGTGGTGGTTTTATTCCTGATAGAATGATTGATATGCTTGACAGGAAGACATTGGCTCTTTGGCACAGACACGGCCTAGAACCAATGCGCACACCTGCTGTCGCTCACGACGGCCCAAAAGTAATGCTGATTAATCAGTACGCTTCATCAGGCGGAGATGCATTGCCATTCTTCTTCAGAAAGCTTGGCTTGGGAACGATTATAGGAACCAGAACTTGGGGCGGACTTGTTGGTATGACAAGAAATGCATCTCTAGTTGATGGCGGTTATATAGGTGTACCTCGTTTTGGTATTTATAACGAAAAAGGTGAATGGATAATCGAAGGTGTTGGAATTTACCCTGATATCGAAGTGGTTGACGAACCGCATAAAATTGCGAGAGGCAACGACCCATCCCTGGAAAAGGCTGTTGAGGTATTGTTGAAACAATTAGATGAAAATCCACCTGTTAAATGGAAAACCCCAGCAGATCCCGATCGGTCGAAATGGATTGAAATTGAAATCGAATAATGGTTACCGTTTCGGTTTAAACGGTATCCCCGATAATATTGGATTGTACATCATGTCGAATGTGCCGCCGGTTGAAATATGACCGACGGCCTTTTCAGATTCATTTTCCAGATCTACAACTTTCCCGTTTTCATCAACAGGTTTTCCTGTATTGTTTACAAGTACAATTCCGGTTGGCGTTATTCCTACTCCTTCCGAATTATAAGGTCTGCTGGTTATAACTTTTCCTGCAGGGATAATTTCCATTTCCTCATCTCTAACATTCCCGTCAGATCTGAATGTAAATGGCACTTGTTCATTTTGATTTCCAAAAACATCTTTACCAAGATTAAAACTTTGATCCAATACAATTTTTCTGTATTGAAAGATGTTGTTTTTCATTGTTGCAATTGATGGATAAAATATATTCCCCTTTATGAAGTAAGTGTCATCTTCTTCGCTATAGTAAAGGTATGCGGAATTCTCTGCATAGTTGCGCATTATCTTTTGTCTTTCCAGCAATCTGGATTTTCTGTCTATCTGGCCTAGAAACTTTAGAGCCTCATCGTCGAAAATATTTTTAATGCTATGCTTAAGCTCAAGTTTTTCGATCAGATTGTTTGTCTCTGAGTAGCGAATAAGCTCATTTTTAATCTCTTCAGGCATAACTCCGTATAAATCAGCCCCAACCACAGTATAATAAAAGTATCCAAGTTCTCCCATGCCAGTATTGCTATAAGCGTAATCTTGAAGTTTAGTAAACTGCGGATTTTTACTGTCATATTGTCCATAATTCATTTCCTTCCAACCTAGCTCTTCAGGGAGCTTTCTTTGAAAAGACCATATTGCATCAACAGTATTTCCAACATTGCCGTGACAACCAAGGCATTGAATTAGTTCCTCAGTTGTTTGTGGTCTTAGATTTCCAAAACGGTTTTCAATATATCCAGCAATAATCCAGCCTGCATTGTTTTCAATCCAGCCCTGGCCCTCCTTGCCTATAAATTCTTCATATCCGCCGCTGTCATTATCTTCATCTTCTTCGTCTGCCCCAATATCTTCTAAAGTTACTTCTCTCCATTTGTACATATACCTAATCTCTTTTACTCTTTTAGATCTTGTGCCGGGGAAATTATAATCAGTAAATGTTTGTTTATTTGCATTTTGGGTTAAAAAAGTTTTTCCATCTGCAGCTAAATCGACATAATGCAATGGATGAGCAAACTCTGTCCCAACCGGATAAAATCCTTTTTTAACTTCAATGTCGGAAGCATCACCATAATAATATTTTTGCTCAGGGTTTTGATCTTTTATGTTTTTTTCAAGCAGAGCTAGATTTCTTTTATATGTTTCAATGCTAAATTCGCCATCACGATTCATAAACTTTTCAGATAATCTTACATATACACCTGATACACTTCCTGTAAGTGGCGTAAAAATAGCGTATGGGAAAAAATTTAAAGCTCTCCAGCCTGTGTAGTTCTCATATTCATCTCTTACGAAACCTTCTTCATCAATATACCCATTTTTTCCGTCCCCTGTAGGATTGTTAGAGTTGAATGGATATAAATGATTAGGATTTAGCGCCGGGAATAATATCCAGCTATCATCTTCGGCGTTATTATTAAGCCATGATGTATTTTTTGTTGTTCTTGCTTTGATGTAAGCTTCTTTCCAATTGTCTTCTCTTACATATGCAATATCATCTGGTTTTGGAAGTTTTATCCCCTCGGCTTTTAGTCTTTGCTCAAGCTCCTGAGGGAAAATAATGTTTCTCCATAATACTCTGTTTAATGCCGGTGTGGGGAAGGAGTATAAAATTTGATCTTCTCCAAGTGGAAAGTTGTTGCCATGTTTCATTACTGCCAGATAGTCTGTATGGCAATATTTACAAGCGTTTTGTGTGCCGTATCCTGTTTCTATCCAACATTGAGGTGGAATTGCCGGATCCTCATTATAACTAGGTTTGTATTTTGCGCCGGCTATTTCTTCAAAGTTTTTAGGTGGTATTCCCTTAGCAAAGTCCTTCGCACTAATATATTCAGCTATAAGTCCTTTTTTGGATAACTCTTTTATGATGAATTCATGCTTAGGGTCGTGTCTTTCGCACATTATGAGAAATGCAGAAACGCCAATTAAGCTAAAAACAATTGCTTTAGCTGTTAGAGCTTTAAATTTTGGATTCATAATTTTTGGTTTTGGTAAGAAAAAGACTCTAAATTGTTCTTCTATTTCTTATTCTGAACACTTAGTAAATAATCCCTGATATCCATTTGTGTATAGGCGTAATCGAGCACAGATAGTCCTTCGTTGTCAGACGCATTTATGTCAGCACCTTTAAGAACCAAAAGTTTAACCATTTCCATGTTTCCTTCAACAACAGCCTTCATAAGTGGTGTGAAGCCTTTATGATTTCGTGTATTTACATTTGCCCCTTGATTAATTAATTCTTGATGAGTAGGTATTCTGTTGCGATAAGGGTGTACCATCAAAGCAGTATTTCCTTGTTTATCAGTAGCCTCAAGATCTACTTTAAATTCAATAAGAAGTCTAATCATATCAATATTCCTCCCATTCTCAACAGCATTCATAAGAGGAGTTAGTCCATTATTGTCGAAAACATTAACTTTTGATCCGGCGTCAAGTAGTATTCTGGCAGTAGAAACATGTCCGGCAGTAACAGCTACCATTAGTGCAGTTGAGCCATTGTTTGCTTTGAGTTCTAAGTTTGCGTTTTTCTGTAAAAGGAACTTCAATAATCTATTATTCCTTTGTATTGCACATTCCATTAATGGGGAGAAGCCTATGTGATTTTGGATGTTTATGTTCGCACCTTTACTTATAAGTAAAACTCCAAGCCTGTAATGATTCATCTCAGCAGCACACATCAAAGGGATAAATTGCGGGTTTCCATCTCCGTTAGGATTATCTCCTTTTATTAAGTATCTGTTGGCTTTTCTATAATTATCATTTTTAACGGCATTATAAAGGCGAGATTGAGAATATGAATCCTGTATGATTATTGCAAAAGCAAATATTAAAAACAGTAATAGTCTATTTACGAATGTGTATCTTTTGCCTCTCATTTGTATTGTTTTGTTGCAAATACCTATATCCTTATATGTTATAATTTTATCAAAGTTACAAAAGAAACTTAAATTTCGTCTTTTAAAAATTCTAAACAAGCATATATTTGCTGGTTTATAAAATGCATTTATTTTTCAGGGTGTAATATTATTAAAAAACTTTAATTCGTTTTTCAGTATTTTCCTGATATTTTCTTATTTTTACAGACCAAAGCTATTGTTTTGTTTTAAATTTGTTGAGAATATTATACCTAAAGCTTGTTTTATTTATCACAATTAAAAATAAATGCAGCACCATCCTATTACACTAGCTTTTAATGAGGATCTGGAAAAACAATACAGGGAAAAGTATTTTAAAGATTCTTTGATTGTTTTAAGAATAGCACTATTATTGGGTGTGGTTACATATTCATTGTTTGGATACCTGGAAGCTAATGCCGATTTAAGTTATAGGACTCAAACACTTGTTGTTCATTTTGGCATAATAATCCCTTTCTTGGCAGTTGTTTTCCTAGCTTCTTTTGTCGATTATTTTGAGAGAATTTGGCAGCTTGTTTTAACTATTGCATTTATTGGAGCAGCTGCAAGCAAAATTTACATGATTACTCTAGTACCTGACAACTATGTTTATTATACAGGGCTTATTGTAATATATTCTGCCGGATATTTTGTTTTTAAGCTTAGGTTTATCTACGCGTCTATTGCCGGATGGACAACTTTTTTGATGTTTAATTTAACGGTTTTGATTTCAAGTAGTATTAGCTTTGCTGATATTATTGCTTATAATTTCTTTTATCTGGCTCTAAATCTATTTGGGATGCTTGCCGCATATAATCTTGAGAATAGTAACAGAAATAATTATTTACTTACAAGCCAGTTAAATGCAAAAGAGTCAGAAGAACTTAGGCGACAGGTTGAATTGGCAAATAAATCAGCTGAATTTAAACAGAATTTCCTGGCAAATATGAGCCATGAGATAAGAACGCCCCTTACCGGACTTGTTGGTATGATAGAGCTTCTGGGGCAAACTCCTCTTAATCATCAACAACAAGATTATATAAACACATTAAAGCAATCTACTGAAAACCTGCATGAAATTATTAATCAGGTTTTAGACTATTCTAAAATTGAAGCCGGAAAATTGAAATTGAATATCAAGACTTTTCAATTTCAGGCTTTGCTTATTAATGCTAAAAAATTATTCAGTAGCATTTGCGACAAAGAAATATCTTTTGAAATACATGTTGAAGAAGAGGTGCCATTATTTATCAACGCTGATAAGAGTAGGATAATGCAGGTTATAAATAACCTTATCTCAAATGCAGTAAAATTCACATCTAGAGGAAAAATATCTCTTAACGTAAAACATGTAAATACAGATAGTCTTACTCATGAAACTACTATAAAAATTGAAGTTGCAGATACAGGGCTGGGCATTAAACCGGAAAAGCACAATCAACTTTTTATCCCGTTTGCTCAAATTGATGAAATGGATACAAGAGATTATGATGGTACAGGTCTTGGCCTATCAATATGTAAGGAGCTTGTTAAATTGCATGGTGGAGATATTGGATTTGAAAGTGAATATAAGGTTGGGAGTACGTTTTGGTTTACATTTAAAGCAAAAGTTGCTGATTGGGAGGAAATGCCTTCGTTGCTGAGCTCTGATGAGGCTTTCAATTCCTCAAAGAGCTTAAGAATTATGCTGGTTGAAGACAAAAAGATAAATCAGAAAGTTATTTCACTTATGTTGTCTTCTATTGGTCATAAAGTAACATGCGTAAATAATGGAGAGGAGGCTCTTTCTGCTTTTGTTCCCGGAGCTTATGATATGATATTAATGGATGTACAGATGCCTGTTATGGATGGCATTGCTGCTACTCAGGCTCTTAAGGAAAAATATGCTGATGTGCCACCTGTTGTAGGACTGAGTGCAAATGCCTTTGAAGGTGATTCTGAAAAATATAAAAAACTTGGGATGGACGATTACATTACTAAACCTCTTAAATACGAAGATTTTACTGAAGTTGTAAACAAGTTCTTTTAAGATCTATGCATGCGTAAAGCCTTATCATATAAAACTATCTTCATTGCATTTGCATTTCTAATTTTGCCAGATGTAGTCCTCTCTGCAATAAACCCTGATAGTCTCCTTTCTGTAATTAAAACATCAAAAAACGATACTGTAAAAATTAAGGCTGAACTTGCTTTGGCCGATTGGCTTATTCAAACTCACCAGAACGATTCTGCTCAAGCCTTAATTGGTGTTATAATAAATAATTGCGATAATATCATTGTAAATAAAAATATTCAGCTCCATGTAAAAGAAACAGTTTCACGGCAAAAAGTACAGGCACTAAATTGTAAGGGTAGCCTTTGCCGAAAGAGAGGAAGGTCCGAACTTGCATTGGAAATCCTTAATTCAAGCATCGATTTAGCTTCTAAGATAAACTACAAAGATGGGTTGGCGTTTGCCTATATGCATAAAGGAGAAGCTCTGGATTATATGGGAAATCTTAATCATGCAAATGAATTCTTTTTTAAAGCGCTTGAACTATTCCGTGAGGTTGACAATAAATATGGAATCGCCAAAACTTTAAATGCAATTGGTACAGTATATGACTACCAGGGCGAACTGGATACAGCTCTTGATTATTATACTCAGAGCCTAAAAGTTTACGAGTCGTTTAATTTTGAGAGTGGTATAGCAGATCAGTATAATAACATTGGAATTATTTACTACCTGCAAGGTGATTATGAAACTGCTCTGGAGTATTACCTGAAAAGCCTAAGAACTCATGAAAAAGCTGGTTCGGTGAGCCATTCTTATAGTATGACATTAAACAATATTGGCTTGATTTATGAAAATCTTGGGAATGCACTTAAGGCTATAGATTATTACGAAAAATCTCTAAAAGTTTTTGAACTAATTGATATTGGAACCGGAATAGTCCTGCCGTTAAACAATCTTGGCGAAGCTTATCGCAAACAGGGTGATTATGAAAAAGCTTTGGAATATTTTAATAAATCATTGGGAATTAGTGATGAAAGTAATGATGTACAAGGGGAAGCTTATACATTAGATAAGATTTGCAGTATTTATATTATTCTTAACGATTTCTTAAAAGCATCTTTTTATTGTAAAACATGCTTGGAGAAATATATAGAGATTGGCGATAAACATGGGATAGCTATAAGTTACATAGGGCTTGGCACATTGAATAAGAAAACAGGGAAATTAAATAATGCTCTCGATAATTTCTTGCGTAGTGTTTCTTTGTACAAAGAAATTGGTGATAAGCAAGGAATGGCAACAAGCAGCACTTGGACCGGATCAATTTATTTTGAAATGGGCAAATATAGCGAAGCATATAAATATGCCAAAGAAGGATACCGCCTTGCTAAAGAATTAGGATATCCTGCAGATATTCAAAGCTCTGCGAAATTGCTAAATCAGATTTATCAAAAATTTGGCAACTTTGAAAAAGCTCTGAAATACTATGAGGAGTACATTGCAATGAAAGACAGCCTCGTAAATATTGATATAAAGAACAGGATACAGGATCAGTATTACAAATATCAATACGAGAAAAAAGCCTTAACCGATAGTATTGCATTTGCACAAACATTGGCAATAAAGAAAATTGAACTTGATAAACAAAAGGAAGAATCTAAGAGACAAATGTGGATTCTTTATTTAACTCTCCTTGGATTAATTGTAGTTGTTGCATTCTCAATTACTATTTTAAAACTCTTTCTGGATAAAAGAAAAGCTAATGACAGACTTGAGCTTAGTTATGCTGAAATAAACCAAAAAAATGAAGAAATAGTTGCACAAAGAGATCAAATAAAAATTCAGCATGAATACGTCCTCGACCAAAAAACATTGTTGGAAAAAAGTCACCGTCGTATCACAGATAGCATTAATTACGCTAAGCTTATTCAAACTGCATTGCTCCCTTCTGATAAGATGCTGGCTAAGATAATGCCTGAAAACACAGTGTATTATAAGCCTTGTGATATCGTAAGTGGCGACTTCTATTGGGTTAAGGAAATTCAAGATATAATATATATTGTTGTTGCCGATTGCACCGGTCATGGAGTGCCTGGTGCATTTATGAGTATGCTTGGAATCGCGTTTCTTAATGAAATCACAAGGCGTGAGGATATTAAAAGCACTTCGGATATTTTGAATATTCTCAGACAAGAAGTTGTTAATTCTCTTAGTCAGGATAGTCTGGATGAAAGGCCAACTGAAGGAATGAATGTGTCGGTGCTGGCTATCAATAAAAGCAATATGAGGGCTCAGTTTTCAGGTGCTTATGGCAATATGTGCGTGATTAGAAATGCTGATAATAGATTGGTGGGCGTTGGAGATGAATTTCTAAATATTACCGAAAAAGATGGTCAAGCTTTGAATGAAATAAGAGGGAATCCTTGGTCTGTCGGTAAATCGTCTACAAATACCAGTTTTACATCGCATGTGTTTAATATATTTGATGATGATATGCTATATATTTATACGGATGGCTTTATAGATCAGCTTAATGGTATATCAAACAGGAGATTCAATTCGCAGAGATTTAAAAGTTTATTGCTCGATATTAATAAACTTGACTTTCAATCACAGCATAGGAAATTGGAAAGCACTTATTCTAATTGGAAAGGTGAAAACGAGCAAACAGATGATATACTGATAGTTGGACTCAGGCCTGTTTTTGTCTAATGCGCTTTTATTATTTTCTTTGTAATTGATTTTTCGCCGTTTTCAATTCTAAGAAAATAAATTCCGGGCATTAACTTGGATAAGTTAATTTCAACCTCTTCTGAGAAAGCTTCTTGCACAATAATTTTGACTCCGCTAATATTAATTATGCAAGCTTTTGAACCGATTTCTATGTTTTTTATCCTTACGAAATTGAAGGCCGGATTAGGATATATAATAAAATCCGCACTAAGTTCATCAATTGAAGTTTCTTCAATTAAATCATAATAAAACAATAACATTTCCGATGGAGTCCAGTTGTTTTTGTCAGGATTCCAATTCATATCAAGATGCTCAGTCAAGTTATTGTCGGTGTCATAATAGTATAAGCGTTGCTGATTATAAACCCATTCTGATGAATTATTGTCCCAGTCTCTTTTGTATTGTTTGACTTTATTTCCATTTTCATCAAATATATTTTCATACTGTAATAAATTTGACCAAAATTCTGTAAGCCAAAAATATCCGGTTGTTAGATGTAATTTTAATTCTGCATTGTATTCATTTTCTTCTTTGTATAAATTGCTCCATGCGCTGGAGTTTGAATCCCATATTTGCGTTATAGTCATCGATATCAGGCTCTCTAGAAGGTAATCTACTTCCTTTATGGAATAATTTTTCCAGCTATTTTCGGAATTCTTCCACTCTTTTGTAAGAACAAACGAGGGGTAGTTTGATTCGTTATACAATAAAGAATCTTTCCAGGCATTTTTCCAAACTCCAACACTGTTATCCCATATCCTTAAAATATTTTCTACAGCTAAATTTTCCTCATTGTATGTTATTTCTGTTGAAACGAAGTTTTGCCAGTAGTAACCCGGACTAATCCAGGAATAAGTGCTATTACCAATGTAATAACCTTCATTATTATAATGATTTTCGGTTTTACGATAATTCAACCATTTATTCTCTGCTATTATCCAATTTAGTCTGATTATTTCTTTTATTTGATAATCTTCATTGTATGAAAAGATAATCCTATAATTATTGTTCCAGTGACTATTATTGTCATCCCATAAATATGCATATGTTTCTTTTTGGAGATAGAATGGATCATGTTTTAAAGTAGAAAATTTTTTATCTTTAAAGCCCAAAGCTCTATCATTAAATGAACCTAGAATTATTAATGCCATTATCAATATGAATATTCTCTTCATGATTTATTTTAATGCTGTGAAATCTGAGTTTTTTTAACTTACTTTGCTCAATTACAAAATTACGAATTATTTACAGCGCAATCTTATTATGAATAAAAGGAGGTTGAGAAAAGCTTTTAAAAGACTTGCTAAACTGCCGGTGGGAATGTATTTCTTTCTTTATGCGATAAATAAATTTCGGCACTTTTATTATAAAGTCGTTAGATCAACAAAAGTGGCGTATCCTTCAACGATTATGTTGGAACTTACAAATCATTGCAATCTTGCTTGCACTACATGCCCTCGGGAGTACGATTACGGAAAGCTTATGGATAAGGGTGTTATGGATGTTGATGCTGCGAAAAATGTTATTGATAAGCTTTGGCCGTATCTCGATTCTGTTGGTCTTACCGGTATGGGTGAAACTTTTATGGCTAAGGATATTGAAAAAATTGTTGATTATATAAAAAGTAAAAACAGAGGAATTATTATTTCAATCTCTACAAATGCAATGCTGCCAAACTTTATTGAATTGGCAAAAAGGGTAGTTGGGAAAATTGATACTATTCAGATTTCTATTGATGGAGTAGGGGAGGTTTATGAAAAAATCAGGAAGAAAGCTAGTTATGAAACTTTATACAACAACCTTGTAGAACTTTCAAAAATAACTAAAGGAACTGACACGGATTTGATGCTGAATATGGTTGTGACTAAGGAGAATTATTTCCATATGCATAAAATTTTTAGCCTGGCTGCTGAAATTGGAATTAAATATGTTGATTTTACTTTGTTTAATTTGGCATCTGTTACCAATGTCGAGAAATCATACTATGATTTTTATAAATCTGATGAGTTTTTGAATGAATTGAAAACTCTTGAAGAGGTTGCCGAAAAGACAAATTCTGTAACTGTTTCAAATAATAATTTTGAAACTGACAACGGATTTAGAAAATGCCCTTTCCCATGGACCCACTTTTATATCTGCTGGAATGGATTTGTAGCTCCTTGTTGCGCAAAGCCTTTCCCTAAAGAGTTAAATTTCGGGAATGTGTTTACCGAAGATGTAATGGATGTTCTAAATAGTAGTTCATACAGAAATTTCCGAAAAATGTGGTATAAAAATACTGCACCGGAATTTTGCAATAAGTGCCATTTTATCGATATTGAACCAATCAAAAAATAGCACTAGGCCATACAGTCGGAAAATTTTTGGCAAATAAATACACCGCGACATAATTTGACGTTAATTTTATTATATTTGTAAAATTTAAATTTTGAAACTATGTCAAAAATAGAATCTATTGCCAGGTATAATCTGATAATCAATAAATTGAGAAAATATCCTGCAAGTTTTAAGGAAATATTATCATACCTTGAAATTGAATCAGATATTCAGGGATACAACTACTCCATTTCACTCCGCACCTTTCAGCGAGATATTGAAGACATCAGCATAATTTATAATATTGACATAAAGTATGACTTCTCGAGAAAGGCTTACTATATCGACTATGACGAGGACGATGCCTTGAAAGAACGTCTGTTTGAGGCTTTCGATACTTATAATGCTTTGAAAATTTCCGAACGCTTATCAGAATACATTCATTTTGAAAAGAGAAAACCACAGGGTACAGAAAATCTTTATGGATTGTTGAATGCCATTAAAAACAAGATGCAGGTAAGTTTTGATTACTGCAAGTTTTGGAATGAAAAAACCCAGACACGACTTGTAGAACCATATATACTCAAGGAATTTAAGAATCGTTGGTATGTATTTGCATTGGATATTGAGGATGGTAATGTAAAGAGTTTTGGATTAGATCGATTGTCGAATCTGGAGATCAAGAAGAAGAAATTTAAGCCATTGAAAGACTTTGATGTCAATGCATATTTCAAAAATTGCTTCGGTATAATTAGCGCGAATGATGATGAGCCAAAGGAAATAGTTTTATCTTTCGAACCTTTGCAGGGAAAGTATATCAAAACATTACCACTACATCATTCTCAAGAAATTGTAGTGGATAATAAAAAGGAGTTTAGAATTAAACTCAAGCTATTTGTTACTTACGATTTTATAATGGAGTTGCTATCACACGGCGACAGAGTAAAAGTGATTGAACCAAAATCTTTGATTAAGCAAATGAAGGATATTTATACAAAAGCCCTGAAACAGTATTGAAGTTTAATAAATTAAAAAACCTTACTTTTGCCCCGTTTTAGCTTTAATTTATAATGCGGAAGGCTATTCTGCTATTCAATTTGATATTATGAAGAATTTTTTTTTATTTTTTCTATCCCTAACGGTATTATTCTCAGCTTGCTCAACTCTTAATCAACATAACAAACAAAAACTCCAGGCTGAAGAGGCATATACTGAAGGAAATTTACAGCAAGCATTTGATATTTACGAGAACATTATTAATTCAAAGCGTGATAAACGTCAGCAGGTTGAAGGCGAATTCTATTACCGTGCAGGAATGCTTGCATACGAGCTTGATAATACCTCAAAAACTTTAGAATATCTTGACTTAGCAAGGCATGCTGAAAGCATTGATGCTGAGGGATATCTTGCTCTGGCGAATACATATAAAAAAATCAATAATCTCTCACTTGAAATTAGAAGGCTGGAAGATTATGTTGAAAATTATCCTGAAAGTGAAATAATCCTTGAGGTAAAAAGTCGGTTGTTTCTTGCTTTGGTCGAAAGCATGAGTTGGCAGCAAGCTGAAGAGATTTGGGGTGATCTTGATGAAATTTCTGCAACGGATGAAATGCTAATACAAGGCTACTTCACCCTAAATAAGGCAGTCGACAATGAAAAGCTTGCAGATGAATACGCTCAAAAGTTGCTTAATATAAATGGAACTAACAGAAATGCCCTTGAATGGTTCGCCAGAAAATATTACAATAAGGCAGCAGAAAGATATAATGCCGAGACAAAGGCATACGAGCAAAACCGAACAAACAGGCAATACGCCAAATTGCTAGAGGCCTGGGGACCAATACATGACGATTTTCGAAAATCCAGAGATTACTTTGAGATACTTTACAAACACCACCCATCATCAGAATACGCAAACTTTTTAGCTAATATTTACGAACGACTAAATGATGATGCTAAGGCGAGGTATTATAAGCAAAAAGCAAGAGAATAGAGGCCTTTTGCAATAGTAAATCACACACAAAAACTTTTTTTCTCAAAATTGAAATTTTTATTTTGCAATATTAAAAACTTAATCTATCTTTGCAACGCTTTTTAAGAAAACGATCTTATAAAAAAGCAAAATGGTTCGGTAGTTCAGTTGGTTAGAATACATGCCTGTCACGCATGGGGTCGCGGGTTCGAGTCCCGTCCGGACCGCAGAAAGGCTCAGAGAAATCTGAGCCTTTTTTTTATGCACTTTCGTTTAAAATTTCAACAACTTCTTTGTCATTTTTGCCTTTGCCTGTATAAAAGAAAACCACTTGTTCTTTGTCAATACAAAACATTGAATGCTCAATGTCGAGCAAATCACGTAATTCAATGTACTTAATGCAATCTCTTTCCAGGTCTCTCATTAAAGCTGCCCTGGCAAATATCTGCTTATTGATGCACAAAATCTTTTCTCTTTTTGCATATAGAAGTTTTTCTTCATTGTAAAAAGTCAGGTCAATAAATTTAATACTTGTTATACTTTTTATCAATGTCCTGAAAAGACCGACATCTAAATTATTAGCATTTATTATATCGTTTAGCTTTGTTAGTAATTGTAGTTTTTCTCTCATAATTGTGGCGTTATGATTAATGGTTAATGGTTAATGGTTAATGATTAATGGTTAATGAAATGTTTTATGTACTCATTATTCCGAATAGGTACATTAATAATTTTAGCCAAAAATATATACTGAGCACGTCAGGATATGACGTTTAAAAAAATACTTCGCAACAACTCTAAAATATATTTTCCCTTTGCGCTGCCAATAAATTTTACGGCAATTATTAAACGGTGTAGCACAGCGCCTTGGTTTCGTAAGATTTGTAGATTCATAAGATTCCTAAATTCAAGTAATTAATGCAACTTTTTACGAGGATATAAAGTAAATAATATTTTTCAAGACAAAGGAGAAAGAAATTATCTTTCCCCTTGTCCTGATGGATAAAGTTTAAATTGGCTTTCCTCGTCAAAAAAAAGTTGCAAAATGAAACATTTAACCAGAGAACAAAGGTACACAATTTCTGAAATGAGAAGTAGTGGATACAAACAACAAGAGATAGCGGA
>JAGXRQ010000135.1 GCA_018335675.1 Bacteroidota bacterium
TCTTAATTTTACTCATAGTTTATAAATTTAGGGGTTTATCATTGCCCTATGCCTGGTGGTTTAGATTGTAAACTCTCTTATACGGCATCCAACTGCCAATTGGGACTCTTTAAACCACCTAGTGTCAGACTTATTAGTGATGTTTTACATCATGGTTCTTACGACATAAAATGCATGGGCAATGCCTAAATTTAATAATTTTTCTCCAGTTATTCGTTTAGGGGCAATATTGGGTATACTGAGGGACTTATTATGAAATAGGAGATTACAAAAATTCAATTGATAATTATAGAAAATCTGTAGAAATTAAGTTTGAACTATATAACTTGGAAAGACAAAGAACCGCAGCTGAATTTGAAAAAAAGTTTGAATCAGCAAAGCAACAGCAAGAAATAGAAAGACAGCAACTTATTATCGAAAAGCAAGATTCGGAAAGCAAAAAGCAGCTTTTATTGAGAAATTTTCTCTTGGTGGGTTCAGGACTCCTTTGCTTATTTGTTATTTTTATTTTTTATGCTTACAGAAAAAATAAAAGAAGTAATTCGCTTTTAAAAGAAAAAAATGCACTTATTGGTCAGGCCTACGAGGAAATTAGAACTCAGAAAGATGAAATTGAAGGCCATAGAGATTTAGTAATTAAGCAAAAATCTTTTATTGAAAATCAAAAGAAAAAAATCGATGATTCTATTATTTATGCTCAGCACATTCAGTCTGCAATACTTCCGTCTGAAGCTCAGATGAAGAATTTGTTGGGTGATTATTTTATTATTTTTAGACCAAAAGAAATTGTTTCAGGCGACTTTTATTGGGTTTATAATGTGAGAAATTATCTTGTTATTGCAGTGGTCGACTGCACTGGACATGGTGTTTCAGGTGCATTCATGAGTATGCTGGGGGTCAGTTTTCTAAACGACATTGTTAAGAAAAAGGAATTGTTTGAAGCAGAAAAAATTCTTGATAGCTTGCGCTCATACCTTTATGAAGCATTATCCAATAATACAGATGAAGATATGAAAAGGGAAGGGATGTACGTAAATCTTTTAATTATTGATAAGAATTCTATGGAATGTACTTATGCAGGCGCTCGAACTCCTTTGTGGATATACAGAAGCAGTCAATCAAAACAATCTGATTCTATAATTATTGAAGAAATAAAGCCTGAAAATTCATCTGTAGCCTTGCATAAGAATCTTAAAGAATTTACAAGCAAAAAGGTTATTTTATCAGATGGCGATATTTTGTATTTGTTTTCAGATGGAATTATAGACCAGTTTGGCGGACCTGAAGGGAAAAAGTTTTCTTCGCGGAAATTATTACAAGTAGTTCAAAACTCTGCACATTTGGATATGAAGAATCAGAAGTTGGCAATTGAAGACTCTTTGGATAATTGGCAAAACCCTCAGGATGGACAATTTTTTGAACAAATTGATGATATAACCTTATTGTCGATGAAAATATGTTAATTCTCAATTAAAAACCCATCTAATATTTAATCGTATATTCTTGGCTTTTTGATTATTTTTGTGTCCGTTTATTTTAGTTTAACTCGTATCGTTTTTCTGAGGCTTCATTTTATCTTGATGTTATTTAGCAATAAAGAATATTTCCTTTTTTCAACAATCATTTTGTTGTTTGTTTTTCCATCTATAGTTCTTGGAGATGATAATTCTATTTCAGAAAAAAATAAGGGTAAAAATCATGATTTGATAATTGCCCAATCTGCCATTGAAAAAATGAATGAGTTGCTTGATGCTGACGAACTTGAACAAGCCTACATTTTCTCCGATACTGCATTGGAATTATCTGAGAAAGCCGGTTATAGCAAGGGAATAACAAGTATTTTATACTCAAGAGGAATTATTTGCAGAATACTCGGGGATAGATCTTGCGCCTTAACTAACTTTTATAATAGCCTTGAACATTTCGAGCAAATGAATGATCTTGAGGGAGTTAGTAAATCACTTAACCAAATTGGCGCCATTTACAGACTGCAAGGGAATTATCCGGGAGCAATAGATTATTTTCTCAGATCTTTATCTATCTCAAAATCTATTAACGATTCTCTTGGATTAGCAAGTGTTCTGAATAATATAGGCATAGTCTATTTCTATCAGAAAAATTTCGAAAAAGCCCTAGAATATTATCTTGAATCACTTGAAATTGAGTTGTTGATGAGAAATGAATTTGGTGTTAGCGTTTCTTATATAAATATTGGAGAAGTATATAAAAATCTTGGAAAATATAATGAAGCTCTCGAATTCTACTTAAAAGGTCTTGACCTTTCTATAGCTTATGAAGAGAAAGACGGTGACAAAGATGGGATAGGAGTTATTTATAATGAAATAGGATCTTTATATATGCTTATTGGCGATTATGCTTTGGGAAAAGAGAATCTCGACAAGGCAATGAAAATATTTTATGAGATTGATAACAAATACAGAATAGCTGAGGTTCACCTTTATTTGGGAGAACTTTATTTACGCTTGAAAAATTATATTAAAGCCAAGCAACATTTCATAATTGCTTTGGAAAATGCTAAAGAAGCCCAAACATTAGATGCAGTCTCACAGGCACACAAAATGCTGAATGAAGTTTTTGAACTTCAAAATAATCCGGTTAAAGCTTATTATCATTTTAAAGAATACATTGCCGCAAGGGATAGTTTGTATAATGAAGAAAACACAAAAAGGATTTTACAGTCTTCTATGCTTTACGAATTTGAAAAACAAACTAAAGAAGCAATGCTACTGCAAACAAAAAAGGATACTATCGCGGCTGAAACAATTAGAAGACAGATACTTGTGCGCAACTTTCTGATAATAGCGTTTGTTCTTGTGGTGTCATTGGCAATTGTTATATTTTATGGATATAAACAAAAGCAAAAGAGCAACATTATTATCACTGAGAATAATGTACTGCTTGAAATGGCCAACGAAGAAATCAGGGCTCAAAAAGATGAAATTGAATCCCAAAGAGATATGGTTGTAAAACAAAAGAGCTTTATAGAAGGACAGAAGAAAAGAATGGATGATTCCATTCTTTATGCAAAACATATTCAATCTGCCGTTATCCTTTCTGAAAAGCAAGCTATCACCCTTTTTGATGATTATTTTGTGGTATTCAGGCCTAAAGAAGTTGTTTCCGGAGACTTTTATTGGGCAACTAAAATCAACGATTTTATTATTGTTGCTGTTGCCGATTGCACCGGACACGGTGTTCCGGGTGCTTTTATGAGCATGCTGGGAATTAGTTTTGTGAATGAAATTGTTAGAAAAAAAGAAATCACAGAGCCTTCCAAAATACTAGAAGAATTAAGGAAAATTTTGATTGAATCATTAGTGCAAAACTCCGAAGAAGATATGAAAAGGGAAGGGATGTACGTTAATCTCATTTCAATAAATACAAAAACCCTTGAGTGTAATTGGTCAGCAGCCAGAACCCCAATTTGGATTGTTAGGGGAAATCAGGAAGATAAAAAGGCAGATATTCCTTTATCTAATTTTGTTCAAGAATTATTGCCGGATAATCCTTCTGTTGCATTACAAAAGAAAACTCGCGACTACAAAAGCCATAAGGTTCAACTAAAAAAAGGAGATAGGCTTTATATATTCAGCGATGGTATTGCTGATCAATTTGGTGGTAATGATGGACGAAAATTCTCTTTTAGTCGCCTGAAAAGTATTATTGCCAACACATCCGACAAATCAATGTCCGTCCAAAAATTATCAATAGAGGAAGAAATAGACAAATGGCAAAATCCTTCAATGGGTGAGAGCTACGATCAAGTTGATGATATTACTATATTTGGGATTAGAGTTTAACTTCGTTTTAAATATTTTTTTGATATTTGGGAAAAAATACCTCCGAATATAAAAAAAACACCTACCTTTGCGGCGTTATTCAAATTTTTATCAACATTATTTTTTTAAATTTTATGAAACAAGGAACTGTTAAATTCTTTAACAAAACTAAAGGATATGGTTTTATTAAAGAGAATGAGTCAGAAAAAGAATTTTTCGTACACGTATCAGGACTTATTGACCAGATTCAGGATGGCGATGAAGTATCATTTGAGTTGGAAGAAGGTAGAAAGGGGTTAAATGCTGCTAAAGTTAAACTCCTTTAATACATATTATTTGGAAGTTTAAGTCAAAAAGGCTGCTGTTATGCAGCCTTTTTTATTTATTGACGTATAACAATAATAAATATCAGTATTTTTTCAAGTAAACAAAACAATTATTAATTTTGTCTGGGTAATAAAATATACGATTTTGAGTTAATAGTAATAATTAAAATCTGGAAAAATTCATGCTAAATTCAATCTTACTCCAAGTTCAGCTTTCAACTGCGGATCAACTTAAAGATGCCACTGAAGCTATGCCAACACACGAAACATTATCATTACTGAATCTTGCCGTAAAAGGTGGTATAGTTATGATTCCTTTGGCAATTTTGTTAATAGTTGCAATTTATATTTTTATTGAACGATATTTTGCTATTCGAAGAGCTTCAAATGATGAAACTAACTTTATGAATAATATCAGAGATTTTATTTATGATGGCAGAATAGACAGTGCAAAGGCGCTTTGCAAAAACAATACCTCACCTATCTCAAAAATGATAGCTAAAGGTGTTGTGAGAATTGGTCGCCCTCTTAATGACATTAATGCTGCCATCGAAAATGTTGGTAAATTAGAAGTTGCTAAGCTCGAGAAAAATATAGCTTTCCTTTCCACTGTTGCAGGTGCCGCACCTATGATTGGTTTCCTTGGTACTGTTATTGGAATGGTTAGGGCTTTTTATAATATGTCTATGGCAGGAAATAATATCGATATCTCATTGCTGGCTGGTGGAATATATGAAGCAATGGTTACCACTATTGCTGGTCTTGTTGTTGGTATTATTGCATATATCTGCTACAACATTCTTGTTTCTAAAATAGAAAAACTAATATTTATCTTGGAAGCTAGAGCTACTGAATTTATGGATTTATTACATGAACCTGCATCTTAATATAAAACTGATATGGCAATTAAACCAAGAAATACCAGAAAAGCAGAGTTTAACATGGCATCCATGTCTGACCTCGTCTTTCTTTTGTTGATTTTCTTTATGCTTACTTCTACGCTGGTTGCTCCAAATGCTATAAAACTTCTTTTACCATCTAGTGAAAGTCGCACTATGGCTAAACAATCTGTTACTCTTTATGTAGATGATGCTGCTCAGATTTTTCTCGAAGATGTACCTATTGATTTAAATACACTCTACTACGGAATTACAAGTAAAATTGGAAACGAGACTGAAGCTTCAGTTGTGTTAAGAAGCGACAAATCAGTTCCTATACAAAACATTGTTAGCATAATTGATGTGGTGAATAAAATAAATGCTCAATATAATACCAAACACAAGGTAATTTTGGCTACTCAACCTCAAAGATAATTACAATGGAAACCAACGGTAAAAAAGACAAAAATAGGGCATTGATTGGAACAATACTTTTCCATGTTCTTGTTTTGATCTTTTTAATTTTTACTAGCTTAAAAACTCCTCTTCCTCTTCCTGAAGAGGAAGGTGTTCTTGTCGCTTTAGGATATACAGAACAAGGATTTGGAGACAAAACTCCTTTTTCGGCTCCTTTGCCTACTCCTTCTGCTGCACAACCTTCAGCATCCTCTCAACATGAAGATATTGCAACTCAAACTACAGAGGAGAGTGTTGCATTACCTGAAACAAAGGCAAAGCCTGAACCTAAGCCAAGACCGCAACCTGAAACTAAACCTCAGCCTGAAACTAAACCGTCGCAAGAAGAGGCCAAGAAAACTGAAGAGGAAGTTAAGCCTGTTGTTGACCCTAGAGCATTATTCCCGGGGAGAGACGATCGTAGTACATCTCAGCAAAATCAGGGTAATACTGAAGGACAAGGTGCTCAAGGAAAACCAACCGGAGTTCCGGATGGAGATTCATATGATGGTAGTGGTAAAGGTGGGGGTGTTGATTTCAACCTCTCAGGTAGAAAAGCAAATTATTTGCCAATCCCCGATTATACTACGTCTGCGCAAGGTAGGGTAGTAGTTACAATTACTGTTAATAGAAATGGGCAAGTTACAAGGGCTAACGCGGGCGCAAGGGGAACTACTGCAACTGACAGAACTCTTTGGACTCTCGCTGAAGAAGCTGCCAAAAAAGCTAGATTCGACCTTAAGCAAGATGCCCCTGAAGAACAAACCGGTACAATAACCTATAATTTTATTCGCATCAATTAATATTAATATAGTTTGATGAATTATAAGCAAACTATTGATTATCTACAAAGTCAATTGCCGGTTTTTCACCGTATTGGCGCTGCTGCTTATAAAGCTAACCTCGATAATACGATTAAGTTAAGCAATCATTTCGGTAACCCGGAAACAAAATTCCCATCAATTCATATAGCAGGTACAAACGGCAAAGGCTCTGTTTCTAACCTTATAGCATCAGTATTACAGCAATCGGGATTCAAAACAGGTCTAACGACTTCTCCTCATCTTAGAGATTTTAGGGAAAGATTCAGAATAAACGGTGAAATGATCTCCGAAGGCTATGTGATAGATTTTGTAATCCGAAATAAAGAATTCTTTGAAAAGCTTAAACCTTCTTTTTTTGAAATGGCAATTTCGCTGGCCTTTGAATACTTTGCGAAAAGCAATGTGGATATAGCCGTTGTTGAAACAGGAATGGGAGGTAGGCTGGATTCTACAAATATAATTAAACCTGAAATTTCAATCATTACTAATATAGGACTGGATCATACAGCCTTCCTTGGTGATACTTTAAGTAAAATTGCATTCGAAAAAGCCGGAATTATTAAACCCGGAATTCCAATTTTAATCGGTCGTAAACAGAAAGATACTTCAAATGTTTTCGAATTAAAAGCCAAGGAATGTAAAAGTGAACTGTTTTATGCATCTGATGTTTGCAAACTTATTAATGCGAAAACGGTATTTCAGAATGATGCATATTACCTGGAGGTGAATGTTATTGTAGATGGTGAAGAGAAAAGTTATCTCTGCGGACTTTGGGGACCTTATCAAACGGAGAATATTGTTATAGCAATTGCAGCATTTCATTTATTAAGTAAATACTCTAAGTTTAATGTCTCTGAAAATGATATTGTTGAAGGCCTTAAGAATGTTAATTTAAATACTGGTTTTGAAGGCAGATGGCAATTGAAAGGCACAAACCCAAGAGTTTTGTTTGACACCGGACATAATATTGATGGTTTATCAGTAACTATGTCCGCAATTAAAAATATTGCTTATGAGAGACTCCATTTTGTGCTAGGTATGGTTGATGATAAAGACGTTAACTCTACACTCAAATTGCTTCCCAAAAATGCCATTTTTTATTTTTGCAAGCCTGATGTTCCTCGTGGATTAAATGTTGAATCTTTACATAGATCTGCCACCGAATTTGGACTATCAGGAAAGCCATACAACTCTGTTCGAGAAGCATTTCATGATGCTCTAAAGTGTTCAAAAACCAATGATCTTGTATTTGTTGGAGGTAGTACTTTTGTTGTTGCAGAAGTGATTTAAAAAAAAGGAGGTGCAATAATACACCTCCTTTTTTTTAAAAATATTTTAAATGTTCTCCTGATGCGTCAACCAAGCAGGAAGAGTATTAGTTTTAAAGTCTTTTTTATCCTGACGTAGTTTTTCCATATCAAGACCAATATATTTCTGAGCTTTCTCTTTTGTTGATATATCAGGTAGCTTTACAGGATATTCCCAGCCATTTTTTCCAAATAATGTTGCAAGTAAAATTCTCGCTTCGTTAGCTTTTTGTATTGATGTTGCCAAAACTCTTAATGATTCTCCGGGTGAATGAAACCCCATCCCATTTGATGCTGCTATAAAATCCCATCTCCACTGAGCATGTCTTATAAGTTGAAGGATTTCTTTCATGTCGGCTTCCTTGGCGCCATTATCCCATGCATTTTTTGCTTCAATGTGGACAGTGGCCAGATTAACCTCAGCTATCCTTCTTAACTCTGAGGTTCTGGATTGTATCTCATAAACATTTGCTTTTAACTCTGCTTCGCCTTCACGATGACATACTTGACAGCTATTTGCAATATTGTCTAAAGGACTTGAAATATGATGATCAGTGAATTTGACGCCGCCTTCACGCATATATGGCATATGGCAGTCGGCACAACTAACTCCTCTTTTCGCATGAATGCCTGTTTTAAATAATTCATAGTCAGGGTGTTGTGTTTTAATCATAGGTGCTTTACTTAAAGCATGAACCCAATCAACATGCCCAACTTTATCTAAATACGACTCCATACTTTCTGCAGTTAGTCCTTCATCCCAAGGAAATGTTAAATATGTTCCCGGTCCCTTAAAATAATACTCAACATGACATTGGGCACATACCAACGATCTCATCTCTTGAAGTGTAGCCTTGGAAATATCTTCGCCTCTTCTGGCAAAGGCTTCAACCAATGCAGGCCTTGTAATTCTTAAGTTCATCGTTTTTGGATCATGGCAATCTTGGCAGCCAATAGGATGCTTTATTTCCGGTCCAATTTCAGCCCATTTGGATGAATAAAACTGTTCAACTCCAATCTCATTCATTAATCTGGGTACGTCTGTGCTTTTACATGTCCAGCAAGTTCCTGGTTGAGGCACACCTGTGCGAAGTGTGTTTTGAACATCACCAACTGAATAGTAATGCCCACGACCCTGATTATAATCTCGAGAAAATGCATAACCGGCCCACATTACAACTAATTCCGGATATTTTGCCAAATAGTCTATCATTGCAGAACCGTGATATTTGCTGGCATACGTTGTATCTAATGTCTTAATGTATGATTGATATTGCCTTGGAAAGTTTTCACGCCAAACTGCATTATCTGGCTCCCAGTCTGGAATAGGCTGCACCATCTGGAAATACAACTGTGCTTCGCTGCGCCTTTCTACAATTGATGCAGCAAATAATCCGATTATAAAAACCACTATAACCGTAATAAAAAATATTACCCAGTTCAACCATGGCTTTTCTTTTGTTAGTTCTCTAATGCTTTTCATATATGATTATTTAATGTTTAAATATCGATTACTGAAAATATTTTTGCAATGCAATTAATAATGGTTTATTCTTTATTCATAAATTGTTCGAGCCATGTAGGTAAAACAGTTGGAAGCCTTTCAACAACTGAATGTGGTGATGATGATAAACTTTTAACCGTTCCATGTGGTGTATCTCTATGACATTCCCAACACAATTTTCCGTCACCACGATTTGCCATATCTCTTGTTACTTCAACTATTTGAACCATATCTACCTGTCTTAAGTGACATCTAATACAGTTATCCTGAACAACCTGTGTGCCCGCCGATTTAATTTTCAAAACCTGTGGCTCCCAGCGAAATGTAAAGTATGTTGAATGCATAAATCCATCTTTGGCTTTAAATGCATATTTCCTGAAAATATTATCATTCGGAACATGACAGTCAACACATGTAGCTGTAGCCTGATGACTGCTTTTCGACCATGATGCATAGTGTGGATACATTACATGACAATTTATACAAGTTTTGGGGTCATCTGAGAGATACGAAGTTGCATTGGAAACATGTATAATTAATATAAGAAATCCTGTAAATATTCCTAAAATTACAGCTGCAGCGCTTTTCCAGCTATCAGGCGGTATGAAAAATGATATCAGTTTCTTTATCATTCTGATGTTTTTATATAAGAAAATGAGTACTCAAATATATATAATTGTTTTGAATCAACAAATCATTTATGTATATTTTTGTTGTAACAAGGATATTTCCCATATTAAAGTTTGATATTTTAATGCAATTATGTATATTGTTTCGATATCAATTGATTTTATTTATTTTGTTTTATTTTTGTTGTTATTTTTGCAATGTTGAAATATTAAGTATTATGAAACTTAAATTAAAATTTGTCTTTCTGTTAGTATTGTTTCTTTTAAATGGTAAGTTATTTTGCTCTGAAATTGATGCTCATGATGATTACCCTGATGAATATGGAAAGGCAATAGATTCATTAAGCAATGAGAGTAATAATTATTATGATTTAATACAGCATTATGCTGATTCTCTTGTTAATTATGTGTTGGAGTATCAACACATGGTTAGGCTAGGTTTGTCGAATGACAGCATCTTCTGCAGCAAGATTCTTCAACATATTGCTGAAGTAAAAGTATTGATAGAAAAAGAAAATCTTAATCAAAAATCAATAATTAGTGAAAGTGAGCAACAGGTAGAAAAGCTTATGACTGAAAGATATAGAGTAATCAGAAATCTTTTAGTTATTGTATCTATACTATCGATAGTGCTTCTCATTTTATCATATAGCCGTTATAGAATTATTGTTAAGTCTAAAAAGATTCTTGAAGAAAAGCAGATTGAAATTAGCAGGGCAAATACGAATCTGCTTGAGAAAAATGCTAAACTTAGTGAGCACGAGCAAAAACTCGAATTTCTAAATAAAGAACTTAATGAGGCAAATCAGAATTTACTTAAATCTGAGAAAAAACTAATGGCAATTAATGCAAGTAAGGATAAGTTTTTTTCAATTATTTCTCACGATTTAAGAAATCCATTTGCTTCTATTTCAAGTTTTTCCAGAATAATTAAGAGAGATATTAAATCAATGTCGCAACAAGAACTTATCGAACTTGTTAGCGAGATGGACGCCAGTATATTAAAAATTAATAATCTGCTTGATAATCTCCTTATGTGGTCGAGAAGCCAGTCAGGGAAAAATATCTTTTTTTCTCAAAGTATAAGTTTGTTGGAAGTTGTAAATGATAATATCGAACTATTTTCCGCAAGTGCTAAAGAAAAAGGTGTTTCACTTAAGTCGGAAGTAAGTAAAGGTATTTCAGTCTATGCTGACAAAAATATGCTTGATACAATAATTAGAAATTTAATTTCTAATGCTGTTAAATACTCTAAATCGGATGGTATAGTAAGTGTAACTGCCATTACTAAGGGGCAAAATGCTGTTATCTCAATTATAGATAATGGTGTTGGTATCTCTGATGAAGATAAAATAAAATTATTCAATTCAGAATTGTTTCATTCTACATACGGAACTAATGAGGAAAAAGGTAGTGGACTAGGTTTGAAAATATGTAAAGAATTTGTTGAGAAATTGGGTGGTGAGATTACCTTTGAAAGCCAACAAGGAGTTGGTTCAGAGTTTACTTTTTCTGTTCCATTGATAAGTGTTTAACATTGCAAAATATATTTATTTTATGAAGCGTCTTGGATTATTATTTACCTTCCTCATGATTATAGTTTTTTCGTGTAAAACTACACAACAAGCATCCCTTAAAGAATTTGGAAGCCCTAATGTTGAACACAGTCTTATTAATGATAATACATTTCAAATTACTCAATTCTCCAAAGATAAAACTTATGGATATGAGCAATTAAATCCCATTATGGTTGGTGGTGTGAAAAACATGGAAGGTCCGCTTAATCAAAGGAGATTTCTTAATGCATTAGCCGGACCTAACGGAGAAGAGATTGGATATTACAGAGTTGGGAGTTGCTGCCACTTTAAAACAAAAAATAGCACATTCGGTGGTACAGGATTGCTTGATATCTACAATGTCTTTTATGAAGGTCTTCAAGAGCCTATTGAACTTTATTTAAACATGTATGACTCTGATACACTGAGAGTACCTGTTGGATTTACACTTAAAAATTTGTAAACAGAATACATCCTCAACTTTTTTTTGCAAATTATTTCAAAAAGTTATTTTGTTAAAAAAAATGTCGTATATTTGCACTCCTTTTTGGCAAAAGCGGATGTGGCGTAATTGGTAGCCGCGCCAGACTTAGGATCTGGTGCCGAGAGGCGTGGGGGTTCGAGTCCCTTCATCCGCACAAAATATTTTTATGAAACTCCCCGTACCAGACAGCATTAACTATCTTAGGTTTACGGGGTTATTTTTTTAACATAATACAGCTTATCTAGGTATGAATATTATTCAGGAAAAGAAAAACGAACTCGAAGCAGTTATCAGAATTAAAATCTCAGAAGAAGATTATAAAGAAAATGTTGAAAAAGGCCTTAAAGAAGCCCAGAAATCTGCTAAAATTGCCGGCTTTCGACCCGGTAAAGCTCCTATGGGGATGATTAAGAAAATGTATGAAAAAAGCGTCAGAGCTGATGAAATTAATAAGCTACTTGTAGACTCGGTATATGATTTCATTAAGGAGAATAATTTGAATATCATAGGAAGTCCTATTCCTGTGCTTGAGGATGTTGCAAAAATTGACTGGGAAAATCAAAAAGAATTTGAAATGTCTTATGATATTGGATTTGCTCCAGAAGTGAATATTCTAATTGATGATAAAATTAAGGTAGACTATTATAATGTTAAGGCTACTGATAAAATTATTGAGGAACAAGTTACCGAACTTAGAAAAAGGTATGGTAAAATAATGAATCCAGAAGTTGCAACTTCAGAAGATGTTTTGTTTGGTGAATTTGTTGAGATGGAAACAGAAGATGCTGAAAAAGAAAATGCTCACAAACATAAAAGCAATCTGTTTGTTCAATACCTTAAAGATGAAGATATTAAGACTAAATTTGTTGGTTTCAAGCAAGGTGATTCGTTGGTCTTTGATCCTCTGGCTGCAACTGGCAATGAAACCGAAACGGCACATATGCTCGGAGTGAAAAAAGAACAACTAGCTAAATTAAACTCTAAGTTCAAATTTACTGTTGAATCTGTTTCAAGAGTTGAACCGGCTGACATGAATGAAGAGTTTTTTAATAAAATTGCAGCAGGAAAAGATATTAAGGATGAAACTGCATTTAAATCATTTATTGCAAGCCAAATCGAACAACAGTTTCAACTTGATTCCGATAAGCATTTTAAAAATGACGCAATTAAAAAAATAATTGAAAAAGCTAAACTGACGATTCCTGAAAATTTCATGAAAAAATGGCTAATTGCTAATAATAAAAATGAGGTTTCTAAGGAGCAAATTGAAAAAGAATTTGAATCGTATGCTGATTCTTTTAGATGGCAGTTTATTGAAAATCATATTATTAAAGAAAATAATGTTGAGGTAAAAGAAGAAGAGATAAAAAATCACTTGAGTGATTATTTTAGAGCTCAAATGAGGCAATATGGACAAGATAATCTTGACGATGCTGTAATTGATGATTTTGTAAAAAACATTCTTAAGAAAGAGGATGAGGCTAGAAAAGTTTTTGAGCGCTTGATGGATGATAAAATTCTTGATTTGTTCAAAACTAAGTTAAAACTTAATAAAATTGATATTTCTTTTGATGATTTTCTTAAATTAGTATCGGAAAAATACAAAAATGAACAACCCATAAAATAATCTTTTTTAAAGAAAATATTATGTCTGACGCACAAGAATTCAAGAAATATGCTACCCGCCATTTAGGAATAAGTAGCCAAACATTACACAATTACACAAGTGTTTATGGTAATTATATTAGCCCTACCATTATAGAAGAAAGACAGCTAAATATTGCCACTATGGATGTTTTTAGCCGTCTGATGATGGACCGCATTATCTTCTTAGGTGTACCTATTAATGATTATGTTGCTAATATTATACAAGCTCAATTGTTATTTCTTGAATCTGTAGATCCAAGAAAAGATATTCAAATTTATTTGAATACTCCGGGGGGCTCTGTTTACGCAGGTTTAGGTATTTATGACACTATGCAGTATATTGCCCCTGATGTTGCAACTATTTGTACAGGAATTGCTGCTTCAATGGGTGCAATTCTTTTATGTGCAGGTCAAAAAGGCAAACGCACAGCATTAAAACATAGTCGTATTCTAATACACCAGCCAATGGGTGGTGCTGAAGGTCAAGCTTCTGATATAGAAATTACTGCTAGAGAGATTCTAAAGCTTAAAAAAGAGCTTTATGAAATTATTAGTGACCACTCAGGTCAGTCATATAAAAAGATTTATGCAGATTCTGATCGTGATTATTGGATGACTGCCGAGGAAGCTAAGGAATATGGAATGATTGATGAGGTTTTGTCTGGGAATAAAATGGCTAAGGATAAATAAGCCAAAGAATTAGCGAAAATGACTTCGAAAAATTATAGAAAGTGCTCTTTTTGTGGGCGCGAAGCAAAGGATGCCGGGTTATTGATATCCGGTATTAGTGCTCATATATGTCAACATTGTGTTGAACAAGCTCAACAGGTTATTGAGCAAGAGTTCGCAGTTAAAGGGGCGAAAAAAATTCCTTCTTTTAAACTTCTTAAGCCGGCTGAAATTAAGAATCATCTAGATCAATATGTTATTGGTCAAGATGATGCTAAGAAAGTATTGTCAGTTGCTGTTTACAACCATTATAAAAGAATTAATAAAGCAAAGGAAACTAATACTAAAATCGATGATGTTGAGATTGAAAAATCAAACATCGTTATGGTTGGGGAAACAGGTACTGGAAAAACCTTGCTGGCTCGCACAATTGCAAAAATGTTGCACGTTCCGTTTTGTATTGCCGATGCTACAGTTCTTACTGAAGCTGGGTATGTTGGCGAAGATGTTGAAAGTATTCTTGCAAGATTGTTGCAAGTCGCAGATTATGACGTTGCATCTGCTGAGATGGGAATAGTTTTTATCGATGAAGTTGATAAAATTGCTAGAAAAAGTGATAACCCATCAATTACAAGAGATGTTTCTGGCGAAGGCGTGCAGCAAGCACTTTTGAAAATTCTTGAAGGTTCTATCGTTAATGTTCCACCTCAAGGTGGAAGAAAACATCCTGAACAAAAAATGACTCAGGTAAATACAAATAATATTTTGTTTATTTGCGGTGGAGCTTTTGATGGAATTGATAAAAAAATTGGCTCGAGGCTTCAAGCAAATGCTATTGGGTATGGAATTAAGACCAAAAATCCTCTTGATCGCGAAAATCTCTTGCAATATATTGCTCCCCAAGATTTAAAGAGCTTTGGCTTAATCCCTGAACTTGTTGGCCGTCTTCCGGTATTAACATATCTAAATCCTTTAGACAGCGAAACATTAAGGCAGATACTTACCGAGCCTAAAAATTCACTTATTAAGCAGTACAAGAAATTATTCGAAATGGACAATGTTGAACTTGTCATTGAAAATAATGTTCTTGATTTTATTGTTGAAAAAGCTGTTGAATTTAAACTTGGAGCGAGAGGACTTAGATCTATTTGTGAAGCAATTATGCTTGATATTATGTTTGAGATGCCATCGCAGCAAGAACCTCAAAAATTTGTTCTTACTCTCGATTATACGCGCAAACAACTTTCTAAAACAAATTTGGAAAGATTGAAGGTTGCGTCATAAACATTATACTGGCATATTATTTGCCTTAATTTATATGTAACATCATATAAATATGAAAACAAAAAATCACATTACAGCCAATAATTCTTTTTATTCCGGCTTTGCCTTTTTGCTTGTTTTTGTTTTATTTTTTTCTGATTCTTTTGCTCAAGAAACAAGAAGAAGAAGAGGAGAGTCCGGAAATACTTCTGAAAATCCGATCGAAAATAAACTTCCATCACAGAATACTTTAACATCTAACAAAAACACTACACAGACCTCTTCGTCATCCAATACCGGGAAAATTCAAGGTACTGTGATGCAGAAGGTTATTGTTGGTGGAGATACTTTACTCTTATCTGAACTTCAGGAAGTTGTTATTCTTGCACCCAGAGAATTTAAAAGCCGCTTGGATCAAGTTAGATATAATCGTTTAATGCGTAATGTAAAAAAGGTTTACCCCTATGCTAAATTAGCAGGAGAAAAGTTTAGAGAATATAACGAGCTCCTTATTAATGAAACAAGTGAAAGGAAGAAAAGTGCTTTAATGAAGCAAGCTGAAGAAGAATTGCGGGAAAGCTTCGAGGCAGAATTAAAAAAACTTACTATAACACAAGGAATTATTTTAGTAAAACTTATCGATAGAGAAACCCAAAACACAACTTATGAGATTCTAAAAGAATTTAGAGGCGTATTTTCAGCAGTTTTTTGGCAAGGTTTAGGGCGGTTGTTTGGGTATAATTTAAAAACAAAATACGACCCCAAAGGAGAAGACAAACTAATTGAGGAAATTATTATGATGATAGAGTGGGGGATTATTTAAAACGACAAATTACTTACCTCTTCCTTGCATAATAATAAGAGCAGTGTAAATCATAATCTTAAAATCAACTGCTAAAGACATATTTTCAAGATACAATAAATCGTATTTAAGCCTTTCAATCATTTCGTCAATATTTTCTGCATACCCAAATTTTACCTGCCCCCAACTTGTGATTCCAGGTTTTACCTTTTGCAGAAGTTTATAATGTGGTGCTTTTTTTACGATTTGATCTATATAATATTGTCTTTCAGGACGAGGTCCAACCAACGACATATTTCCAATTAAAACATTAAAGAACTGCGGTATTTCATCTAGTCTTACTTTTCGCATAAATTTTCCGAAGGGTGTTATTCTTGGATCATCTTTACACGATAATTGCGGTCCGTTTTTCTCAGCATCAATAAACATAGACCTAAATTTATGCATTTTAAAAGGCTTACCATGTAGCCCAATCCTTTCGTGAGTATAGAATACAGGCCCTTTTGAAGTTAGTTTTACGCCTATAAGGGTAGCGAAAAATAGCGGACTTAGTAAAATTATTGCAGCAATTGAAACAACAACATCAAGGAATCTTTTTATTGACAACTCCCATTGCGGCATAAGTCCCTGATGTATTTGAATTAATGGTGTCCCAAATATAGAGCTCATTTTAACCGATCCAAGCATGATGTCGTGCATCTCGGGGATAATTTTTACTTCAACATCAGTTTCATATAAATCTGCAAGAATATGGCTTATATTTTTGTGTTCTCTTGGTTCTATTGCTATTATAGCTTCCTCAATTTTGAATTCGCTGATAATCCTTTTTATATCTTTAAACCAACCTAATTTCTGAACCTGACTAGCTAATAAATACTCATCGTATAAGTTGACATTTACAAAGCCTAGAATTCTATTTCCTGAAGATTTCTTCTGAGACTCAAGCTCATTGTATATTTGAACTGCTTTTTTCTGACTACCTATTATAATTGTATTAAAACCAATTATTCTTTTGTGAATTTTTTTTATTGCTAAGGTTAAAAAAGTCAGACGGAAAAAACTTGTTATTGAGAGGTGTAGAAATAATAATAAAATAAATGATCTGTAATATTCTGCACCTGTTTTAACTTCTTGATTTATAAGCACTACGAAGAAAATAATAAGTGTGCCAATTAATGATGAAATAAGGGTTTGGCTGAATTCTCCAATTCTTGACCTTTTAAATATGTTCTTATATTCTCCGCTGATATAGTATAAGAGAAACCAAAATGCTGGTATAGCAATAAACCCTATAATAAGGTTTTTGTCTGTAATTAGCTGATTTTTAAGTGTTGATATGTCAATCGAACCATTAATTCTTCTATATGCCAAGAACACAAACCAGGCAATAACCGAGGAGAGATAATCAAAAACAATGTATTTAAAAACCTGGATTTTCTGTAGTTTTTTCTCCATTATAACTGTATAGATTCAGGTATATTTATATAATTATTCCGACTTAATGTTATTTTTTAAACGAGAATAACATTTTATTATTGTTTGTTTGCAAAAATGCAAAAAAATATCCCAAATATAAAGCTTACTAAATTCAAGTAATTAATGCAACTTTTTACGAGGATATAAAGTAAATAATATTTTTCAAGACAAAGGAGAAAGAAATTATCTTTCCCCTTGTCCTGATGGATAAAGTTTAAATTGGCTTTCCTCGTCAAAAAAAAGTTGCAAAATGAAACATTTAACCAGAGAACAAAGGTACACAATTTC
>JAGXRQ010000136.1 GCA_018335675.1 Bacteroidota bacterium
CATCTGAACATTCTTTTGTTTCCCTCGCTTGTGCACTTTTGTACTTGAGCAATGAGGACATGATTTAATGATTCTTTTCTCTATACGCTCTTGCTTCACATTCTCTAATACTTGACCTTTTAACTCAAAGTCTTTTAATAAGTCATCAAGTAATTGCTCTTGTGATGCTCCTGTTAACTCTTGGAATAAGTTGCGGATTTCTTGTATTGTTTTCATTTGGCAAAGATAATATATTTGCTGATATATTTAGAACTTAGCTAAAATCGTTAATGGGTTCTGCGGTTTTTTATGAATCAAAATGAAAAAAATGAATTTTTAGAACCCACTATAACAAAGATAATACTAATAGATTTTGAACTTTGTTATAATCCCATTTTTTTTTATAATGTTTTGGCAATTATAATAAAAAAAGGGCTGAATGTTGTCACTCAGCCCTTTATAAATCATCAACAATTATCTATGAGTTCTTTACATCTTTAATAAGTTGCGTAAACTGAGGAAGAATTTTTTGAAAATCCCCAACAACACCATAATCTGCTACTTCAAATATAGGCGCATCCGGGTCTTTGTTTATTGCAACAATAACTTTTGAAGATGAAATACCACCAACGTGTTGAATTGCACCAGAAATACCGCAAGCGATATAAAGTGTAGGAGCAATAATCTTACCTGTTTGGCCAACGTGTTCACCGTGAGGGCGCCATCCTTCGTCAGAAACCGGACGTGAACAAGCTGTAGCTGCACCTAGTAATTCTGCAAGTTCTTCAATCATAGTCCAGTTTTCGGGACCTTTCATTCCTCTACCACCAGAAACAACGATCTCAGCGTCAGTTAGAAGAAGTTTTCCGGTAATCATATCAACAGATACAAGTTTAGCATTTGATTCACCTGCAAGTTCAACATTGTATGCTTCAATTTGAGGAGCATTTCCTGAAGCTTCTTTTATACCGAATGAATTTTGAGATAATGTTAGAACTTTAATATCAGAGTTTATCTTCACATTAGCAAAAGCTTTACCTGTAAATACCTTTTTCTTAATTACAAAAGGATCATAAGAATTAGGAACCGCAACAACACCTGATACTAAGCCAGCTTTTAATTTTGCTGACAATCTTGGCGCTAATGCTCTTCCAGACAAGTTGTCTGCAAGTATAACAATCTTTGCATTTTCTTTTTTCACAACTTCTGCAATAGCAGCAGTGTAAAGTTTATTATCAAGCAAAGCAAGTTTATCATTTTTAACTGTAACAACCTTTTTTGCACCGTAGTTTCCAAGCTTGTTAAGTTCGTCAGGGCTAACATCACCAATTGATAATGCAACAACTTCAGCATTTATGTTTTTTGCTAATTCTTCAGCATAAGATAATAATTCGAAAGTTGCTTTTTTAAATTTACCCTCTCTGTTTTCTGTATATACTAATACTGTCATTTTATATTGAGTTTAGTTTTTTAGATCAATTTTGCTTCTTTATGTAAAACATCAACTAGTTCGTTAACGTTTTCTTCGGTAAATTTCCTGCACTTACCTTTTGGCTGAGGCATTTCATACTCAACTATTTCAGTAAGATTATCAATATTAGCAGGAGCAACAACCTCCAAAGGTTTTGTTCTGGCCATCATAATACCTCTCATCGCAGGAATTCTAGGATCAATAGCAATCCCTTTTTGAACAACAGCTATAAAAGGAGTTTGAACGTCTAGTTTTTGAGTACCACCATCAATTTCTCTACTAACAATTACTTTACCATCTTCAATGTTAATTCCAGATACAGCAGATACAGAAGTCATATCAAGCAATTCTGCAAGCATACCACCTACAGTTGAACCATTGTAATCGGCAGAATCAAGACCGGTAAAAACAATATCAAATTGTTTTGATTTAATAACTTCAGCAAGTTGAGCTGCAACAAAATAAGCTTCTTTAGGTTCTGAATCAACTCTTATTGCATTGTCAGCGCCCATAGCTAAAGCTTTTCTGATTGTTGGCTCAGAGGCTGTTGTTCCAACATTTATAACTGTAATGTTTTCAATTTTGTCAGGATGAGCTTCTTTTAATTCAATAGCTCTGGTAAGAGACAATTCATCCCATGGATTAATAATCCACTGAATACCAGCCTTATCCAATTCCTTATTACCAGCAAATTTAATCTTGGTTGTGGTATCAGGAACATCACTAATACATACTAGAATTTTCATACTTATTATTTTGATTAATAATTAAAAGTTCCTTGCAAATGAGAGTGCAAAATTAATATCCTTTGTGAAAATAGCAAATTAAAGTTTGCAGCCATCATGGTATATGCTTAAAAGTGACAGAAGTGTCACTCTCCTGTCACTCTCCTGTCACTCTTCTGTCACTTTCCTTTATCGCTACTTCAGCAACGATCTCGAAATTACAATTTTCTGAATTTCAGAAGTTCCTTCATAGATTTGCGTTAGTTTGGCTTCGCGCATAAGTCGTTCAACGTGATATTCCTTAACATAGCCATAACCACCATGAATTTGAACAGCTTCGGTTGTAACTTCCATAGCAATATCAGCGCAATATTGTTTTGCCATTGCACTAACAATACCATAAGGTTGTTTTGTATCTTTTAGCCATGCAGCCTTCAGACAAAGATTTCTTGCGTTTTCAATTTTCACAGCCATATCTGCAAGTTTAAAGGCAATTGCTTGATGGTTAAAAATCTCTGTTCCAAAAGCTTTTCTTTCTTTTGCATAATGTAAAGCGCGTTCGAATGCTCCGGATGCAATTCCTAGTGCTTGAGAAGCAATGCCAATTCTTCCGCCATCAAGAGTTTTCATAGCGAAATTAAACCCAAAACCATCTTCACCTATTCTGTTTGCCTTAGGAACTTTCACGTCATTAAACATAACAGAGTGAGTATCAGAACTTCTCATACCCATTTTATCTTCGTGAGGTCCTAATGTAATGCCGGGAGTATTTTTGTCAACTATAAGAGCATTTATGCCTTTGTGTCCTTTTTCAGGGTTTGTTTGAGCTATAACAAGATAAGTAGAAGCACAATTTGCGTTTGTGATCCAGTTTTTCGTACCATTAACAAGGTAGTAATCGCCTTTATCTTCAGCGGTGGTTCTTTGTTTGGTAGCATCAGAGCCGGCTTCCGGTTCAGATAATAAGAAAGCACCAATCTTTTCACCTCTTGCAAGCGGTTTAAGATATTTTTCTTTTTGTTCTTCTGTTCCGTATGTTTCTAATCCCCAGTTTACAAGTGAGTTACATACAGACATTACAACTGCAACTGATGAGTCAATCTTTGAAAGTTCTTCCATTGCAAGCACGTAAGAAACAGTATCCATGCCTCCACCATCGTATTTAGGGTCTGTCATCATACCAAGAAATCCAAGCTCTGCAAGTTTTTTAATACGGTCGGCAGGAAATTCAGATTTAGCATCTCTTTCTATTACATCGTGCAATAATTCGCGTTCGGCAAAGTCTTTAGCAGCTTGCTGAATCATTTTTTGTTCTTCGGTAAATTCAAAGTTCATAGTGTTAGGTGTTTTGGTTAATATTGATTTTTATTTACTTTATATCTTTGTATACAAACGTATAAAAATAATTTTAAAATTCACGATTTTTATTAATTCTCTGCGTAACTCTGAGTTTCTTTGCGGCTCTCTGGGTATAGCTGTAACGCAAAGGTTGCGCTGAAATTTCGCAAAAGTTTATTTAATTTCAGATTCTATAAAAGCTATCATCTTATGAAGAACATTTTCCTTCAGCTCGTGATGAGGGATATGCCCACAGTTTTCCAAAAAGGTAATATTTACATCACCGGTAATATTCATTAGCTTAACAATAAGCTGTTCTTCCGAACCATATCTGTCCTCTTTGCCTTGAATTGCCAATACCGGTACTTTAATATTTCTAAGATGTGGCTCTATAGTCCACTTTTCAGCATCTTCCGAAAGCCAAAACCCGCTCCAACCACGAAAAAGCTTTTCTGTCTTTTCTTTATGATATTTCGTAAGCATTTCTTTAAGCCACCCTTTTTCGTATTCACCTACAACTTTTCTAACTCCTCCGGTTGTTATCTCTTCGCATACAACATGATCTGCTTCAGTTATAACTGCAGCAACTTTATCATTATTCTTTGAAGCATATAATAATGATATTGTACCTCCATCGCTATGACCGATTAGAATAATTTTTCCTTTAATATTAAGGTTTTCCAGCACTTTTGGCAGAATTTCAAAAGCTTCATCATGCATATAGTTACTATCTACAATTGCTTCAGAATAATCAGACTTTCCATACTTCAACCTATCATACAATAAAGCAGGACACCCAACGCTATTGCTTATTAGTTGAGGGAAATCTTTCCACTGTTCAGAACAACCAAGCCCTTCATGCAGAAAAACAAGAAATGGTTTATCTGTAATTTGTGGATTTATAATTTTATAATAAACATTTCCGGATGAAACATTTATAAAGCCTTCGGTATAATTCATACACTAAAAATTTAACCCGCTTACTTCATTTTTAGCAAAATGGTATTCGGACATAATCTCTTCAACAATCTCCTTTGCAGTTTTGATTTCATTTATTATTGATGAAACCTGACCAATCTCAAGCTCACCCTCATCCAAATCTCCTTCAAACATTCCTTTTCTAGCTCTGCCTCTACCCAGTATTTCAGAAAGCTCTTCGGCAGAAGCACCTTCATGTTCTTTCTTTTCAACTTCAAAAAAGAACTTATTTTTAAGTAGTCTTACAGATACTAACTTCTTTAAAGACAGCATAGTATCACCATCTTTTGCTTCAAGGATTTTCCTTTTAAAGTCGGGATGAGCTGAGGATTCTTCAGAACAAACAAATCTACTTCCAATTTGTACGCCATCTGCACCCAATGACATTGCAGCCAGCATTCCTCTTCCGCTACCAATACCACCTGCAGCAATTACAGGAATAGTAACAGATTGTTTAATAAGAGGGACCAACACTAAAGTAGTAGTTTCCTCCCTGCCGTTATGTCCACCGGCTTCAAAGCCTTCCGCAACTATTGCATCAACACCTGCTTCTTCTGCCTTTTTAGCAAACTTTACATTTGCTATCACATGAACTACAATAAGACCCTTATCTTTTAGGTATGATGTGTATTTTCCCGGGTTTCCTGCAGATGTAAAAACAATTTTAACACCTTCCTCAATAATAATATTTATAAACTCCTCAGCATGAGGGAATAACAAAGGAATATTAACTCCAAAAGGCTTGTCAGTAGCATTTTTACACTTCTTAATATGCTCACGCAAAATATCAGGAGTCATAGAGCCCGAACCAATAAGACCCAAGCCACCGGCATTGCTGACGGCAGCAGCGAGTCTCCTTCCGGAGCACCATATCATACCGCCCTGGATGATTGGGTATTGGATGTTGAATAGTTTTGTTATTGGGGTCATTTTTTCAAGGTGTTAATATGCCAATGTGCCAATGTGCTAATGTGCCAATGTGTTAATGTGCCAATGTTTTAATGTGACAATATGCCAATTACTAATTGTTTGTAATTTTATTCTTTTTTGATGTGTGAATTATGCTATTTAATAATTTCTGAATTTGCTTTAATTGCTCTAACAAAACTTCGTCGTATGGATAATTTTCAGAGTGTTTGCATAATAAAAGCCAATATTCTGTCTCTTCAGCTTCTTTTGCAGCAATTTTTAATTTATGAATAAAATCAGCTTTACTTTCACAGTTTTGAGCTTCACGAATACAGGCTCCAATCGAAGTTCCACTTCTAATTATCTGCTTTGCAATAGCATATTTACGGTTCTCCTCTAAAACTTCAGAAAAAGAAATTATCTGCAATGCAAACTCAAAACTCAAATCAACAATCCTATTCCCCGTCTCTCTCATTGAATTATTTTATAACTTACACATTAACTAATTAACTAATTAACTAATCAACTAATTAACTAATTGGCATATTGGCACATTGACACATTAAACTTACTCTGCTCTCTTATACACAATCGAAACAAGCGATTTATCATCGCCACCCATATTGATTGTTAAACCATAAGGTTTTTCGGGTTTGATTTCGATTTGAGCATCGCCGGCTTTTCCGGTAAGTTGTTCCCAGATTGTAACTGCCTGGTGAACTCCGGTTGCACCTGTTGGGTGTCCCCATCCGATAAGTCCGCCAGTAGTGTTGAAAGGAACGCTACCTGTTCTTGAAGTATTTCCTTCAATTACAAAATCAGGTCCTTTGCCATGTTCAGCAAAACCAATAGCTTCAGTAGCCATAATCCCTGCAATAGTAAAGCAGTCGTGACACTCAACAGTTCCAATTTGTTCTTTTGTTATACCTGCCATTTGCATAGCTTTTTCAACCGCTACTTTGGTGGTAGAAAGTTTTGTATGATCTGCAGGTGGTTTTGTTATATCTTCCTCAGCCTGACCGAAACCAATAATTTCAACGGCATCTTTTTTAGATATTCCGCATCTTTTTAATCCCTCTTCAGATACAATAGCAATAGCAGAAGCACCATCAGAAACTTTAGAACAGTCGAAGAAGTTAAGAGAATCTACAAATCCTTTTGGGTTTGGCTTGTTCATACCACAAGCAATAAGATCATTGGTATTATTGTGAAATTCTTGTGCAGTTGGGCACAATCTAGCATTTTCAATCGCATTCTGATACCATTTTGCCATGGCAGCCCTTGTTTTATCAGCACCAAATTTCTCAGCATAAGCTTTAGATCTGTCGCTAAATTTTCCCGGGAAGAAATAAGCATGCCCTGTTTTTCTTTCTTTTGCCCAACCGGCAGCAGCAAGGATATCTGCACCGTACATAGCTTTAACAGTATTCTGAACCTCAACGCCAAGAATAAGCGCTACCTCAGCCGTTTCAGCAAGAATTGACTTAATTCCTGTTGCAAGAGCCAGGGCACCGGTTCCGCATGCACCTTCAACCCTGATAGCCGGTTTATAACGTAATCCTTCATCAATCATAGGGGCAAATGCGGCCATATTAGCCTGCCTGTTAAACAAAGCGCCAATGAAGTTACCAATAACTGTTTCATCAACATTTTTTGCTCCGCCAATCATTTTCAGAACAGCTTGTCCTGCTTCCTTAATATAATCTTCAAGGTCTGGACGAGGCTTTTTAGGGTGGAATTCTTTTCTACCGGTACCCATTGATATGGTGTTATAACCGGCAACCATATATACTTTTCTACGTAGTTTTGTCATAATATTATCCTCCTTTTATATGTAATCATTAATTGGACCGTATGCATGGAAAAATCCTGTTAATAGCACGGTATTTACATCATTATAGTTGTTTGCAACTTTATCAGCAACAAGTTTTAGACCTATTTCTTTAGAACGTTTTGCATACTTGATAGCTAGTTCGCTACCCATAGCCTTAAGCGTTTTAAGGTCGTTATAATATCCTTTCAGATAATCGTCTTTACCTTTGTCACCAACAACAGCTTTCCATGGTTTTACTGAATCAGCCATTTTTCCTAATTCGGCATCACATTTTGCTTGGAAATCAGCTATATTCATGTAAGATTTCTTATTTACATCATAAATAGCAACCGGTCTGCCTTTGTCATACTTAAGGAAACCATCTTTTTGTGAGCCATCGAAATTTTGTCCTCCGCGAACACCAATTTCAATCATTTTGTCAAGAAGAGAGCTGTGCAGATCTTCATCTTTCAGATAAGGGTTCATCACGCTCATAATGTATTGGCAAACATCTATTCCAACATAATCAATAAGTTGGAAAATACCCATAGGGCGGATAAGATACTCCTGAGAAATTTTATTCATCATATAAACAGCCTCAGTGAAAGAGTATTTCTTAGCAAGTTCTTCCGCTTCCTTTATACCGTGAAGAGCATCGCGCATAAAATGGCCATTACCAACAAATCCGGCAAAGTCAGCTGATGGCACAACAATTTTTTTCAGATTTTTAGAAAAAGTATTAGCAAATTCAACAAGATCAGCTTCAGTTTTATCAGTTTTAATAATTTCAACCAACTTTTGAATAGCCGGAGGATTGTAAAAATGCACTCCCAGAACTCTGCCATTAAGACCTGCTTTGGAATCAAGCTCGTTAATTGGAATAGAAGAAGTGTTTGTACAGAACCAAGGTTTAGTTTTGCTGTTTTCGTTAATTTGCTTAAAGATTTTCACCTTAAGAGCAGGATCTTCCTTTATAGCTTCAAAAATTACCGAAGATTCATAAGTAGCTTCAAGAACGGTAGTAGGTCTGATTATAAAAAGAACATCTTCAACATATTGATTAATAATTTCACTGTTGTTGATAAGGTCTTCCCTATCTGCATAAAAATCCCTTAGACCAACAATTTTCTTTTCGGCTGCTTTTAAAACTTGAGCTTTAACGTATTTCATAAGTCCAAGCAAAGCTTCGCTTGAAACATCCATAGCATTAAGCACAAAATGCTTTCCTTTATTTTCAGGTTTCAGGCTAAGGTCGGCCATTTCCATTGCAGTAAGCAACAGAATGCCGCTGCCCATCTTACCGGCAGCACCCAAAACCGATACGTTTTGTAATTTCTCTGTATAATTCATGCTTTCGTTGTTTTGTTTGTTTATCAATATTATTAACTATCAATTTGTTTGCTATATAAATTTCATTCTTTTTATAAATTTGGGTATCAGGTATCGGGTATCAGGATTTTGAATTACCTTAGCACCACCTTACTTCCAATTTGGTTTTCTCTTCTCAAGAAAAGCAGTCATACCTTCAGTGCCTTCGTTGCCGAAAAGAGAACCAAATTCTTTAGCTTCCAGTTCACAACCTGCATAGAAGTCGCCAAGTAAGCCTTTTCTTGTAACTTTCTTAACCTTCTTAACAGCATTAGGACCTTTGGATGCAATCTTTTTAGCCATTGCAAGAGCCTCAGTAATGAGTTGATCGGGTTCAACAACTTTCTGAACCAGTCCCATTCTAAGAGCTTCATCAGCAGTAATCATATCAGCAGTATAAAGCAGATACAATGCATTAGAAAGCCCTACAATTCTTGCAAGTCTTTGGGTGCCTGCATAACCTGGGATTAAACCAAGGTTCACTTCAGGTTGTCCGAATTTAGCAAGATTGCTGGCAATTCTGAAGTCGGTTGACATAGCAAGTTCGCATCCACCACCAAGGGCAAATCCATTAACAGCAGCAATAACAGGTTTATCAATATCTTCAATTTTATTGAAAGTCTGCTGACCGATTTTAGAGAATTTAATTCCCTGCTCTGAGTTCATATTTACCATTTCAGCAATGTCGGCACCGGCAACAAATGCTTTGCCTTCGCCTGTAAGAATGATAACTTTTACTTCATTATTCTTATCCAGTTCTTCAAGCAAAGAATTCATCTCAGTAAAAAACTTGGAATTGAGAGCATTTAAAGCCTCAGGACGACTGATAGTAACTATTGCTATTCCTTCCTGAATTTCCGTTTTTAATATTTCGTACTTCATGTTTTGTTGATTTGTTAAGTGGTTTATTCGTTTAGTTGTTTAATCGTTAAGTCGACAGTCGTAAGTCGTAAGTGGGTAGTCGTAAGTCCTTAAAATCCGCACAATCTTTCAATCTTTTTTACCCCCCAGCCCCCTAAAGGGGGAGCTGATGACATTTTCACTTATTTCCTTATACCCTATACCTTATACCTAATACCTTATACCTAATACCTGACACCTGATACCTGATACCTGATACCTAATACCTACTCATAATCCTTCAGGTCAATCTCGCCTGAAAACACCATATATGCGTTCATAGCCAGAGCTTCCATTTCACCTTCGCCGGGATAAGATTTAACAGGGCCAAGATGTTTAACTCTTTCTGCAATATCGTCTGTTAGCATTGTACCATAGGCTAATCCACCAGTTATCAGAATGCCATCCACTTCACCTTTTAGCACAGTAGAGAGGCCACCTATTTCCTTTGCCACTTGGTATGCAATTGCCATGTAAATCATTTCAGCGTATTTGTCGCCTTCTTTTATCTTAGCTTCAACTTCAATTGCATCACTAGTTCCGAGATAAGCATACAGTCCGCCCTGACCTTTTATTTTTTTCTTAATATCTTCTTTAGAATACTGACCTGAGAAACACATATCAACAAGTTGACCAATAGGAACCCCTCCGCTTCTTTCAGGCGACATTGGGCCATCACCATTAAGGCCATTGTTTACATCCACTACTTTACCTTTTCTGTGAGCGCCAACAGAGATTCCACCGCCCATATGAGCAACAATTACGTTAATATCCTCGTAATTAGTTTTCATTTCCTTAGCGTATCTGCGAGCAATCGCTTTCTGATTAAGTGCATGCAAAAGGCTTCTTCTTGGAACTTCCGGCATTCCGGAAACACGTGCTATTTCATCCATTTCATCTACACAGGTAGGGTCAACAATCATTGCGAATGTATCACCACCAATTTCCTTAGCAAATTCGTATGCAATAACACCACCAAGGTTTGATTCATGCTCACCCATAGGGTTTTGAATATCGCGAATTAAATTGTCATTTACTTTATATGCTCCACCTTTCATTGGTTTTAGCAAACCTCCCCTGCCTACAACGATATTAAGGGTATTGATGTCGATACCTGCTTTTATAAGTATTTCCTTAATTTTATTTTTTCTAAATTCAAACTGATGAGCTATTCTTTCAAATTGTTCAAGGTCTTCTTTTTGATGTTTAACATTTAAAAGAAGTACTTCCTGACGATTTTTATAAACAGCAATTTTTGTGGATGTAGAGCCAGGGTTGATAACTAAGATGTTTGCATCCATAGGTTGGTTAATGGTTAATGGTTAATGATTTTGATAATTAATGCAAATTTGTTTAGCCTTCAAAAATAACATTTCTTCAAAGGAAATAAAACAAAAGTTTGAGATTTTTGAAAAAAAAGTTGATATGGGAAATTTCGTTTGTTTAACTTCTCCGTTAAGCTCCGTGTTCTCCGTGACTCAGTGGTGAAAAATCCTCTGCGCAGCTTTGCTTTCAATCATTTTGCGACTTTGGCGTAGAAATATTTCACTTGAAATGAGAAAACAAGGTTTTATTCCTCGCAAAAACCGCAAAAAAAATCTCGCAAAAGGTACACAAAGAAAAATGCGAAAAAAAACCTCCGTGAAGCTCCGTGCTCTCCGTGCCTCCGTGGTGAAAACACGAAACAAAGGATTGAAAAGATTTTACAGATTGTAAGGATTGAAGATTTTTCCTTATTGCCCTTTTATACAGAATAGCGAACATAGTTTTGTCATTGCGAAACCTTTGCGCAGCTTTGCTTTCAAGCATTTTGCGACCTTGGCGTGGAATAAAACACTGTGAAACACTTTGAAAAAACTGTGTAACTATTAAGAAATTCGAAAAACGAATATCGAAAAACGAAACAAATTCGAAATAAATAAAATCACTACTGAACGACTAAAAAAAAATAGGGGTTAATCCCCGAAGGTTTCACCCCATGTTGTAAGTTTGCTTTGCGAACAACAAACAACATGAGCAAAAATACGGAAATAAAATTTGTCGGACAGCCGATTTTCAAACAAGTAATAAGTCTTATTGATGCGATTGGTATCAAAAACATAGTGAAGAAGCATAATGCAGATCATTATTACAAGGCATTTAAGGCTAGGACACAATTGATAACGATGCTTTTTGGTATCATAAGCCGTTGTGATTCGATGACCGAGATTTGTGAAGGG
>JAGXRQ010000137.1 GCA_018335675.1 Bacteroidota bacterium
GCACAAACTAAAAAAGCGTTTTCGGTGGTAGCTTCCTTAGTAAGGATACATCTGATAAGCTTGTTGGATGTGTTTGAATTACTAAGAAGCACGAACCGATATTATTTAAAACGAACAGGCTCTCCTCCAATAAATTTGCAGTATAACCTGCAATTTATATAGGGGGTGGCTTTTAAAAATAAAATCATAATGCCTGTTTATCTGGTAGTTACGTTTGAAAAAGAGTAAAATTACTTTTTAGTCGGATAATAGTGATTATTTTTAAAAAGCGGAATTCTTGTTGTAGTTGTCGAAACAGAAACACCTCCTCCTATATTAGTGCCAAACTCAACATTTTTACTGCAAGCGTTTCTAACAATTGTATTATTTGTAATAACTGCTGCAACATCAGTAATATATATTGCACCACCGTTGCTTCCGCTAAGGTTATCAAAAAAAGTATTATTTGTTACAATTTGGTAAGCACTATTTGTAGAATAAGCCAAATATAAAGCCCCTCCGCGATTTTCTGCAACATTATTAATAAAAGTATTATTTTCAAAAACAATATTTGTGGCAGCATTCGACATAATTGCACCTCCAAGTCCACCGTTAGCAATATTCGCTGCAAATGTGCAATTTCTTACATTACTTTTAGAAACTACAATGCCGCCACCGTTTGAATTACTGTAATTGCTATAAATGTAACAGTTTATAAATTCGCAAGCAGCATTTGCAACAACGCCACCACCTAATAAATCGGCATAATTTGTATGAATTGTGCAATTTTTTATTGTAAATGCTGAATTATTGCCCAGCCACATACCACCGCCTTGTCTTTCACTTGTTAAAGTTCCGTTTGAACGTCCTTTTTCAATTGTAAAACCGTCAATAATTGTTGAATTTGATGATGTTGTATTACAATAAACAATAGTATAACTATTGTCTAAAATATTCAATGGAGTTCCAATATCACCCGAAAGTATTGTCGGATTTTCGTCAATATTTCTTTGTTCCAAAGAATTTTCGTTACCTGCAAAACCACCATACAAACTCACACCATCTTTTAATACAAAAGAAATTGTTCTATCTGTTCCGTCTGTGGGAATATAAGTTCCTTTTGCTACCCAAATTTGATTTCCTGAACTTAAATTTGCTATTGCGAAAGCCAATTTTGATACATTATTGAAAAATTTAGCCCCATCAAAAGCATTGCTCCACGATGAGCCGTCTTTTGTGCCTGCTCCGTTTGGCGTAACAAACAAAACATTATTAGTAGGCGACATATTGGGTATTCCGTTGAATTCGTAAGCACCAATATCTGTATTTCCGTTACGCGCTAAGCCACGTTGATCGAATAAAGGAACATTAACTGTACTGTTAGTTCCGGTTCCGCCAGCATCAATAGCCACGCTACCTGTATGCAAAGCAATGTTTTGCGGTTGGTCGCCCGATAATGCTGCATCAATATTTAAACTTGCCTGTTCGCCGGTAATTGAACCAGTTCCAATCCATGTGTAACCGGTTGAGTGCTCAACAAGATTATAACCATTATCAACCATAGCAGTTGTTGATGCTGTAAAATCATTTGGAGTTGTAGTGCCGCTACCAATGTAGTTATTTGCAATCAAATTATTTTTAAAATATCCGTTTGCTCCCGAAAAAATAAAAACTCCACCACCTGAACCAACTGCATTATTATCATTATCACTATAATTATTGGTAATTGTGTTATTTGTAAGAAATGGGGCATAATTAAAAATAAGAATGCCACCACCATCTCCATTACACAAATTATTATAAATAGTGTTATTTGTAATTTCACAATTAGAATTATAAGTTAATATACCTGCACCTTTGTCTGTAGCAACATTGTCGTAAATTGTATTATTTTTAATTTGTAATAACATTTGAGCATAAATACCGGCTCCTTGCGTAGATGTATTTGCAGAAATTGTGTTTCCTATAATGTAAACTAAATTTGAAGAGTTTCCAGTGTATATGCCACCACCTTGACTGCTTGCGGTATTATTTTCAATTATACAATTTTGAATTTTTAAAGATGCACCAGCAGTTGCAAAAACTCCTCCTCCATAACTTGCTGTATTATTTCTGACAATATTATCATAAAAAAATGGTGTATACCCATAAAACCCACCTCCTTGGTGCGAACTATAATTATTTTCGATAACACAATTATTAATTCCACCTGTTGTAGATGCCATATAAATCCCTGCGCCGTAACTACTTGCATAATTATTTCGTATTGTGCAATTTGAAATAATTGGATTTTGTGCATATGGCGCGGCAGAAATAAACAAGCCACCTCCTATTCCAGTAGATCTTCCTCCAGAAATAACAAAACCGTCTAAAACACAATTATTTGTTAGACTCGGTGAAATATAATTAGTGTTTACAACACAACGACTATTGTCGGACATAGATGATAACATGATTGTAAAACCATTGTCCCAATCATCGTTACCGAGATGATCACCGCTGAGAGTTGTAGCATTAGTTTGACCAAAACCGAAATTTGCACGCTGCGAAATTTTTGTTTCCGTTCCGGCAAAACCGCCGTAAACTTTTACACCTTCTTTCAAACGAAAAGTTTTGTATGCGTCTCCTGTTCCGTCGTATTCAAAAGTTGGGAGATATTTTCCTTTTGCCACCCAAACTTGGTCGCCAAAAGCAGAATTGCTAATAATAGTTTGTAAACTTGTTCCGGGTGCTGCATTCGCCCACGAAGAGCCGTCTTGCGTGCCCGTGCCAGTAACTTTCACGTAACGTATAGTTTGTGCATTAGTTAAGTTGCAAAATAATGCAACTAATAAAATAACCGATAATGATAATAGTTTTTTCATAGTGTTTGTGTTTATTTTTTGGTAATTTTTTTTCTTACAACAGGAAGCATTAACAAATTAAGACTGCGTTTAATATTTGCAAGTCTCATAACAATACCGTTTTCATTTGAAAAGGAAACACCTGCTTCTTTGCCATCTTTGATTAATTGCTCTATTTCATTGCAAACATCCAGGCATTCGTCTATGCATTCCTTTTCGAGCAATTTATCAGCTATCGACAGTAATTGCCCAGTGTGGTTATCAATGTTCAATGTTTCAAAATTTAGCGTGTTTATATGAATTGTAGAATATTTGACAAAAGTAGATTATGCAAATACCCAATTCAATTAGGAAATGTCCCTAATTATTTCAGGGATATGCAGAAGGATTATTTAGGGAGTTTTAGAGTCTAATGATTTTATGCTTTATTGCATACTTAACCAAATCGATGATATTGTGAAGATCCAGCTTTTTAAGAATGTTGGCTTTATGTGCTTCTACCGTTTTTGTGCTAAGATTCATTCTGTCGGCAATTTCTTTATAAGAGAGCCCTTCAGAAAACATCTTTATAACCTCAACCTCCCTCTCCGACAAAGCCTTTTTTGGGTCCTGCTTATATGCTTTATCACTGCGGATTCTAGTGATATAGCTTTTGTAAATTATACCTGTAATGTTCTCGCTGAAATAACCCTCACCCGCGTTTACCGATTTGATAGCATTTTCAAGTTCCTGCAGAGTGCACTCTTTGTGTAAGAATCCATGAGCTCCAGCCTCCATAGAGTCTACTACACTATCCTCATCGCAACAGGTTGTAAGAATTAGCACTTTAATGTCGGCGTAATTATCTGTAACATGAGAGGTAAGCTCAATGCCACTTTTCCCAGGCATTGAAATGTCCATTATAATAACACTCGGAATGTGGTTTTTTAGTATTTCCAATAAATCCGCTTCATTTCCACCTTCAGCAATAATTTCAAAGTCGTTAATGCCCATAAGCATCGACTTTAAACCTTCTCTAACGATTTTATGATCATCAATAATCGCTATTTTAATTTTCGCTGTCATCTTCTGTTTGTGGGATAATAATGTTGAATTTACTTCCTTTATTTATTTCACTTTCAACGGTAATATCTCCTCCGTGCAAAGAAATCAGTTCATTGCATAATATCAGACCAAGTCCTGAGCCCTTTTCCGGCGACTTACCAATGCTTTTTGTATCATATTCAATACAAAAAAGTTTTTTAATATCCGATTCAATCATTCCTATCCCACTGTCTTGAACAGAAATATTGAAACTACTTCCATTATGCAATGTCTCAATTATAATCTCCGACCCCTGTGGAGAAAATTTAACTGCATTAGTTAATAAATTTCTCAATGCCGTTGAAATAATGTTTTCATCAACATTAGCTTCAAATGATTCAATTTTATCAGTGTTTATTTTAATCTCTTTCTCCTTAATTTTTGCACTAAGCTCAGTAATAACTTTATTGCAAAGACGCTGAATATTTATTGGGAATTTTACAATTTGGATCTTGTTTTGTTGTGCCTTTGACCATTCAAGCAAATTGTTAAGCATAGTAAAGGTTTCATCTGCAGACGAAGAAAGTGTCTGCATTAAATCCTTAATCTGATCATCTGAATAGTTTTCAATGTTTTTCCCTATTAATCCTGATAAATTCCGAAACGATGCAACCGGAGAGCGTAAATCGTGTGAAATTATAGAAAAGAATTTATCTTTGGTTGCATTACTTAATTCAAGCTGTTTGTTTTTCTGCTCAAGTAGGTTCTTGGTTTTTTGTTTCAATCTAAGAGAAAATATAAGAAACACTACTGCTATAATCAGAATTGATGCTGTAAGGATTACGAGAAACAGTCTTGATTGCGACTGTTTAATTATATACTCCTGTATTCTTATTTGGTTTTCTTTCTGCTCGGTTTCAAACATCGTTTTCATTCTGGCAATCTCTTCAATCTGCTTTTCATTAAAAAGCTCATCCTTCACTTCAATCAAAAGCTTATTTGTATCATACGCTGATTTATAGTCATTCATTATAACATATACCTCAACCAAGGCAGAATAAATATCTCTCAACAATAATTTAGTGTTTACTTTTTTGGCAATCTCAAGACTTTGATTCAAATATGTTAAAGCTGTGTTTATATTCTTACGTTTATAATGAATTATTCCGATATTCATTGTGGCAAGAGCTTCAATATATCCATTTGGAGCACTTTCTTTCACAATAGCTATTGTTTGATTAAAATAATCAAGAGCTGTATCTAAATTACCTTGCTCCATATAAATTTCGCCAATATTTACTAATACTCTCTCGTTTGATTTTATTTCAAGCGCATTTTTATAATTCTCCAATGCTTTATCAAAATCATTGCTGTAATAATAAAAAACCCCGAGATTTAGATACGACTCCCATAAATCATCAGCATCGTTCAACTTTAATCTGATTTCAAGAGATTTTAGCAAATTACTCAGTGCATTTTGTTTGTCATTTAGAATGTCATATAAAGTCCCTATTTCGTTTAAAGCTTTTGCAACTCCCTTCTGGTTGTTAAGATATGTGTAATATTCGTGAGCATCGAAAGCTTTTTTTAATGCCTCCTCGTACCTTCCAAGCTCATAATATATATAGGCAGTTTCAACGCTAATATCTGCCAGCGATAATGTGTCTTTAGCTTTTTGTGCTTCTTCAAAAGCAAGGTTATAAAACGACAGAGCTTTATTCCAATCTTTGTATTTGTATGATTCACTGTTTTTTTTGAGAAAGATTATTTTTTCGTTATAGTTGTTTATTTGTGAGTATTGATAAAAAATGCTATCCTCTATTGCTGCTGAAAAAGAAGCAATGCTACCCGCCAGAATAATCATAAATTGAATAATATAGGCTTTGAGCTTCATTTTTGTAGTCTTAATTGAAAAAACGAAAATAGTGTTTTTTTGCTTTGTCTGTTTGAAATTTTTTGATGAGATTATTGAAATTACATGTCTTGCTGAATGAAGCGCCAGCGGAGTCTAGGATCCCGTGACTCTCTGCTCCGTCATCTCTAGCGTTAGCAAGAGATCCCCTGGTTACATTTCGCATGTACAATATGCAATTTGGGAATTAATTCTCTGTGAATCTTCGTGTTCTCTGTGTCTCTGTGGTTTAAAATTCGAAACACGAATATCTAAAAACGAAACAAATTCGAAATTCAATAAATTTTAAATACAAAACAACCACACATAATGTTATCGCTGCTCTGCGCAACTCTGTGGATAAAAAATTTCGAGTTTATTAATCCTCAAAAAACCATACCTTTGCATTCACTTTTCAAAAGCAAAAAAATCTTATACGAATGAAAATTCTTATCAAAAACATCAAAGAGCTCATTCAGGCCGAAAGCACCCCGAAAATAATGGTCTGTGGTAAAGAAATGTCAGTGCTACCAACAATTGAAAATGCATGGCTTTTTATTGAAAATGGAATAATTTCAGGTTTTGGTAAAATGCAGGATTTTTCTAAAAACTCCAAAGCAGAATACATGATTAGAAAAGATGTGCAAACCATAGATGCAACAGGCAAAATGGTTTTCCCAGCTTTTTGCGATTCTCACACTCATATCGTTTATGCCGGTAGTAGGGAAATTGAATATATTGACAAAATCAAAGGACTTAGTTACGAAGAGATTGCCAAACGCGGAGGTGGCATTTTAAATTCCGCAAAAAGACTGCAACAAGCCAGCGAGGAAGAACTTGTTGAACAAGCTCTCGAAAGGCTTAATGAAATCAAAATGCTTGGCACCGGAGCGGTGGAAATAAAAAGCGGATATGGCCTAAACACTGAGAGCGAACTAAAAATGCTGAGAGTAATCCGTAAGCTTAAAGAATTGAGCCCTCTCACTATTAAAGCTACTTTCCTAGGAGCACACGCAGTGCCGGCTGAATACAAAAAGAAACAATCTGAATATGTTGATTTGGTTATAAATGAGATGATTCCCTCCGTTGCCGGAGAAGATTTGGCCGATTATATCGATGTGTTTTGCGACAAAGGATTTTTTACGGTGGAAGAAACCGAAAGGATACTAATGGCAGGAATTAAGCACGGACTTAAACCAAAAATTCATGCCAACGAACTTGATTTTTCAGGCGGAATTCAAACCGGAGTAAAATACAATGCTCTATCAGTAGACCATCTTGAATTTACCGGAGATGAGGAAATAAAGGCTTTGCTTAAAAGCGAAACAATGCCTTGCCTTCTGCCGGGAGCTGCATTCTTTTTGGGAATGATTCACCCTCCGGTTAGAAAAATGATTGACGCAGGCTTGCCGGTTGCAATGGCATCTGACTACAACCCGGGCTCTTCGCCATCTGGCAATATGCAGCTTATAATGTCTTTTGGCTGTATTTTATTTAGAATGATTCCCGAAGAAGTGATTAATGCCGTTACTATTAACGGTGCTTACGCAATGGGAGTTGAAGATGAATTGGGGAGTATTGCCGTTGGAAAGAAAGCAAACGTTTTTATCACTAAGCCTATTTCTACTTATTCATTCATGCCATATGCATACGGAAGCAACAAGGTTGAAAAGGTTATTATTAATGGCAAAATAGAGCATCAATAAAATCAAAACAAGGAGAATTTTCTAATGAGCAAAGTTTCGACTTCAAACAAAAACAAGATAATAGCAAAAACATTCTTCGGCACCGAAAATGTTTGCGCCCAGGAATTAAGCGAATTAGGTGCTCAGAATATTGAGATTCTTAACAGAGCTGTGTCATTTGATTATGATAAAAAAATTCTTTACAAAGTAAATCTTTGGAGTAGGACAGCTGTTTCCTTCCTCTCGGGTATTGCCGATTTTAACTTTAAAACTCAAGAGGAATTTTATCATCGGATGTACGAAATTGATTGGAATAGTCATTTCAGCGTTAAAAAAACAATCTTAATAAAAGCTGTTATAAACAGAACTTCTTTCAGCAACTCTCATTACGTTAGCATGAAGTCGAAAGATGCAATCGTAGATTATTTCAGAGATAAGTTTGGTGAACGGCCTAGTGTTGACTCAGAAAACCCGGATATCAAAATTGATGTGTATCTTAATGGAGAAAACTGTATTGTTTCTATTGACAGTAGCGGTGCACCTTTATTTAAAAGAGGTTATCGCAAAATTCAAGGTGAAGCTCCAATCAATGAGGCTTTAGCTGCGAATTTATTAATCATGGGTGGTTATAAAGCTGAAATCCCACTTATTGACCCAATGTGTGGCAGCGGAACTTTTGCAATTGAAGCAGCTCTTATGGCAACAAATACAGCTCCCGGACTTTTAAGAAAACAGTTCAGTTTTCATAATTGGAATGATTTCGATGCCGCATTGTGGGATGATCTGGTTAATGAAGCTAAAGGTCTCATTAATAACAACCCTTTTAAAATTACTGCATTTGATATTGATAGCAAAAGCATTGATGGCGCAAGACAAAATATTTTAAGAGCTGGAATGTTGGGCAAAATAAATTTGTCAAGACAAGATTTCTTTAAGTTTGATCCTCCTCGTCCCCCGGGAATGGTAATTATTAATCCGCCTTACGGACAAAGGTTAAAACCTGAAAATCTTCTGCAATTTTATAATGATATTGGTAAAAGACTTAAGTTTAATTATCCTGGATATAAAGCTTGGATAATTAGCTCTGAAATAGAGGCTATTCATAAAATCTCATTAAAACCTATTGTTAAACATAAACTTATGAACGGTAAGCTTGATTGTAGGTTTGATGGATATTCTCTATATGAAGGGAGTAGGAAAGTCCTGAGTCCTGAGTCCTAAGTCCCTAGTAATAAGAAAAAACTGCCGGGTATTAAATTTTTTCATATCTTTAAATATTGAATGCACTTTCAAGCATATTTGGAAAATATAGCTTAACTTTGTTTTTCATGTATAAATTCTTTGAAAACTATAGGTACCCACAATAAAATCAGGCTATTATGAACACATCTTTACTATCCTTTTCAACAAAAAGACATAAATCATCCTTTAATAAAACTGTCTTTTCAACTGATTTATTCAAAATTTTTACAAGCTTTGTAATTATTTTATTAACAATTTCTAATGCATCAGCACAATATAAAGGAGGAATTGGCTCAGGATATGCAATGGCTGAACTAACTTGCGTTGTTGCCGACCCAATAATTACTTCAAATTCGCTTGTTTGCGATAATGAAATCCTTACACTGCAGGCTGTGCCTTCATTTGGAGATCCTTATCCTCCTGAAGCAACTTATGCATGGACAGGTCCCGGAGGTTGGACGTCCGATATAGCAAATCCACAAAGAAACCCCGCAGTTGCAGGTCAATATTTCCTTACAGTTAGCATAACTGGATGTGGCACTAGTGGTTCGATTCTTCACGAAGTAACTACAAATCCCGCCCCAACAGTATTTAACGTTTCAGGCGGTGGAAGTTTCTGCGCCGGTGATGCTGGTGTTACAATCAACCTTTCAGGTTCCCAATCTGGTGTTACCTATCAACTTGTGCTTAATGGAACTCCTACCGGAACTACTCTGGCAGGTACTGGTGCCGCTATTGCATTCAACGGAGCTACTAATCCAGGAACTTATACTATTACTGCCGAAAACAATACTACTTTATGCTTTAACACTATGAACGGTAATGCTTCTGTGGTGGTTAATCCGCTGCCTACAGTGTTTAACGTTTCAGGTGGGGGAAGTTTCTGCGCCGGTGGTGCTGGTGTTACAATTAACCTTTC
>JAGXRQ010000138.1 GCA_018335675.1 Bacteroidota bacterium
GAAAACAACCCTATTTGAAAAAAGAAGATTATTTCTATCAAAAAAGAAATAATTTTTCTTGTTTATTAACATAGAAATCTTTGCGTGGAACTTTTTCACTTGAAAAGAATAATGTGAAATCAGGGTTATTATTCCTCGCAAAAACCGCAAAGAAATTACCGCAAAAGATGCGCAAAGAAAAAAATGAAATAAAAAAAACCGATAGTAACAATCCAAACCAACACAATCAGCCCTAAGCAACTACTGCAGCACCCTGTATTTCCTTGCCGACCACAGCATAAACGTGCTTCCTATAAGAAGAAAAGACATTGCAATTATAAAGGTAACATTGAAACCCCACATTTCATAAAAGAACACTCCCATTAATGGGGCAAAGAGTGCTCTAACACCTGTAAGTGCAAGGTGCAAACTCTGATAATTTCCTGCTTCGCTGGGCGGACAAAAGTATGCTGATCCTATGCTCCACAAAAGCCCCATTGTGGCCGCAAAAACACTATGAAACAAGATATATAGTATCATCATATAATAAAGCGTAATCCCCCAAAACTCAACACTGCTTGGATACGCACCGGTAAGTATAAGTGAAAAAATAAACATCATCATTGAAAGGAATGATATAGCCGCAAACCTACGTGGGTCAATATTTCCAATCAGTTTGCCAAAAAATGGCATTATCATAATAGCAATTATATTATATCCATTTTTATAAAATGCAACACTGGAATAATTTAAGCCCAAGCCGTGTTCAAAAAACAAAATGATAACTATTGCTGAGCCCATAAAACCCATCCCATAAAGCATAAATCCAACCTGAAAGTGCCTGAATGCAATATTGTTTTTTAATATCCTTCCCATGTTTAAAACTGAGCTTTTCACATCTTGCCAAAAACTACTTTTTCGTTCTAACTCTATAGGCAATTGCTCAATGTTAAAAGGAATCATAGATAACAATATAATTGACAAAATGCCTAAAACTCCGGCTACCGGGAAAATATAAACAAAAATGTAATTATTTAAATCCAGAACATAGCCGTATGCAAAGGTTGTTATCATCATTACAACCTTGTTTAGAGTTGCAGAATAGGAGTAAAGTTTGCCGAAATTTTCGTGACTGTAATTGTTTTTCAGAAGTAAATTTATTAACGGAAATATTATAGGATGAGCCATGTAGTAAACCATAAATATTCCTAGAAAAATAAAATGATAAATGCTATCACCGGTTAACTGCTCAGCGCTATGAGGAAAAAAGAACAACAGTAAAAGTGGCAGTCTGGTAATAATAGCAGTTGTTCTGAGTAGCTTTTTCTTGTTTCTTATTCTTTTTAGCATTTCGTTAAAAAATACTAGAAGAATAAATACAACCATGCTAAATTGAAACAGCAAACTAACCTGATAACTAGTCCCTAGAAGGCTTTTTACAAAGACAAATTCATTAAGAGCAATAATGCCTAGCAGAATACCATCAAGCAAAGAATAAGCAATATGTAAAGGGAAGGTTTGCTTTTCAATGGGAGATAGTTGGAGTTTTGTTATCATTGTTTGTTTCTAGATTTTAGGGTATAGAGGTATAGGGTATAGGGGTATAAGGGTATAGGGTATAGGGTATAGGGTATAGGCAAATATTGTGTCGTATTTGCTCAAAAAAACCCCCCAAGCCCCTTAACCATTAATCATTAACCATTAACCATTAATATACCTTATCCCTTATAAACTTTTTCTGTCACCTTTATTTACACAGAGGTATACAGAGAAGGCACAGAGGTTCACAGAGACTGTCGACTAACGACTTTTCCAATCTTTCTTAGCCCCCATGCCTAAATGGGATGCCGGTTTAAACCCCTATTATATTATACCCTATACCCCTATACCTCCCCAACCAACCAGCAAAAATAAAAAAAGCGCATAAACATTTATGCGCCTGCTTTGGCGGAGAGAGAGGGATTCGAACCCCCGGAGGTATTACCCTCAACGGTTTTCAAGACCGCCGCAATCGACCACTCTGCCATCTCTCCGGCGCAAAAGTATAAAAAAAACTATTTCGCGCAACAAAAAATTTTCTTTTAGGTATATTTATTTTAAAGAGTTAATTTTGAAGGCTTTTAGATGGGTAAAATCAAAAAATAATATGTCACAACCTAAAGTAGCAGTGGTAATTTTGAACTGGAATGGTAAAAAATTCCTTGAAAAGTTCTTGTGTTCTGTTATGAAATTTAGTACCGATGTTGCTGAAGTGATTGTTGCCGATAATGCTTCCACCGATGATTCGATATCATATCTGAAATTATATTTCCCTACTGTCAGAATTATTGAAATGCCTGTAAATGCCGGATATACAGGCGGCTATAATCAGGCACTAAAGCAAATCGAGGCTGATTATTTTATTTTGCTTAATTCAGATATTGAAGTAACTCCAAATTGGATTTCACCAATTATTGATCTTATGGAGTCTGACAAATCTATTGCAGCATGTCAACCCAAAATTCTTGACTACAACAACATTAAGAAATTTGAATATGCCGGTGCCGGAGGAGGATTCATAGATTTTTTAGGATATCCTTTTTGCAGAGGAAGAATTTTTAACAATTTAGAAGAAGACAACGGGCAATATAATGACATTACCGAGGTTTTCTGGGCTACTGGAGCATGCATGTTTGTAAGAGCCGAAAGTTTTTTTAAAGCAGGAGGCTTTGACGATGATTTTTTTGCACATATGGAGGAGATAGATCTTTGCTGGAGGTTTAAAAGACTGGGATTTAAGATAAAGTATTGCGGAAAATCATCTATTCTTCACGTGGGTGGAGGAACACTTTCCAAAAACAATCCTAGAAAGACGTATTATAATTTCAGAAATAACCTGTTTTTGCTAACTAAAAACCTGCCATTAATACAACTCTTGTTTGTGATGACATTTCGGCCGGCACTAGATAAAATTGCAGCAATATCATTTTTACTAAAGGGTAATGTAAAAGATTTTATTGCAGTGCATAAAGCATGGATTAGCTTTTTGTCTAATGCATGTAAAATGAGGAAAAAGGATAAAGAAATTGTAAGAGTGAAAGTTGGGAAGATATACAAGAGAAGCATAATTCTTTGCTCTATTGTTTTACGCAAAAAAGCATTTTCACAGCTAAAAAAAGAAAGTTTCAGCTGAAAAAATTTATTCCATCAATAAGCTTTTAAGCGCCAGCTCATAACCTTTAAGTCCGAATCCTGTGATTAGTCCGGTGCAATATGGCGCAATTAGCGAATGATGCCTATACTCTTCTCTTGCAAAAATATTACTGATGTGGACCTCAATTACTGGGGCATTTACAGCTAGAATGGAATCCGCAATAGCCACCGATGTATGTGTATAACCACCGGGATTGAGAATTATACCATCATGTGAAAATCCAACTTCTTGAATCTTAGTTATTAGCTCACCTTCAATGTTGCTCTGGAAATAATCAATTACTATCTGTGGATATTTTTCTTGCAGCTTCTTAAGGTAATCTTCAAAAAACTCATTTCCATAAATGGAGGTTTGCCTTGTTCCAAGCAAATTAAGGTTTGGCCCGTTAATTATAATTAGTTTCATGGGTTCATTATTAATTATACAGATGAAATTCTTAAGAACGAACAACCCAAACATTTTGCCAATTTGAGTATGCTCGTTTTGTATTCTTCTTTTTTGTTTGAAACATAAGTTTCGGTGCAAAACTACTAATAAGTATTTAAGAGTTTAATAAAAAACTTACAAATCTGATTATGATAATATTTTTCGTTTTAATAAAAATACGTATAACTTTGCATCACTATTCTCAATAGGGGTGCCCTACCATTCGGGCTGAGATCAAACCCACAATACCTGATCCGGGTAATGCCGGCGAAGGGAGGGAAATTTAAACTAGGACAATTTTTTACCCCATAAGTTGTCTAATGTTTAACAAAAAAATTATACTAATAATGAAATCAAAAGTTTTTTTAATGACAGCTCTTTTGCTGTTTTCACAAAGTCTTTTTGCCCAATTTTCAATTAGGGGAAAAGTAATCAGTGCTGAAGATATGAGCCCGCTTCACGGAGCCCACATCGTTGTCTTAAACACTTATAAGGGAACTTATGCAAATGAATCAGGAAATTTTATTATCGAAAATCTTAACAAAGGGGTTTTTCATATTAAGATTAGCCATCTAGGCTACGATGATGTGATTGAAGAAATCCATTTAATGGATAATGTGGTTATTGATGTTACTCTTTTCTCCGCTCCAACGCTTTCAGAGGAAGTTATAATTAATGCAACAAGAGCTTTATCAAGAGATCCGCTTACTCATACAAATATAAATAGCGAAGAAATAATGCCTGCTTATCTTTATCAGGATCTTCCATATTTAATTAATATGACTCCATCAGTTGTTGTTACATCTGATGCAGGCACAGGAGTTGGTTACACATCTATGAGTATAAGAGGTAGCGATATTACAAGAATAAATGTTACAATTAATGGTATTCCTGTGAATGACGCAGAATCACACGGTGTTTGGTGGGTTAATATGCCCGACTTGGTTTCTTCAGCCGAAAATATCCAAATTCAAAGAGGTGTTGGAACTTCCACCCACGGAGCTGCTGCCTTTGGTGCTACTCTTAATATTCAAACTTCTCAGCATAATGAAAAGCCTTATGCTGAAACGTATTCGTCTTTTGGATCATTTAATACGCTTAGAAATACGGTAAACATTGGAACCGGTTTGCTGAAAAATCATTGGAACCTCGATGCCAGATTTTCGAAAATTACATCTGATGGTTATATGGATAGAGCCTGGTCAGACTTAGGTTCTTATTATTTTACCGGTGGTTATTATGGGAAAAAGTCTGTTGTAAAAGCTGTAGTTTTCAGTGGCAGCGAAAGAACTTATATGGCCTGGGATGGAACTCCTTCCGATTCTCTCGAAACAAACAGAACGTTCAACCCTAGTGGATTGTATTATGGTCCTAATGGAGAAACTCTATATTACGATAATCAAACGGACAATTATACTCAAACTCACTATCAGCTTCATTTTCTTAACAACATTGCAAGTGGAATTAATTCTAATTTATCATTGCATTACACAAAAGGAAATGGCTATTATGAACAGTACAGACAAAATGAAAGGCTTAATAGATATGGGTTATCTCCTTTAGAAATTGGAGATACTCTTATAAGTCGGACTGATCTTATCAGAAGAAGATGGCTTGATAATGATTTTTACGGATTTACCGGCGCTGTAAATATAGACAAGTTTAGTAAGACTAAAATTGATATTGGAGGCGGATATAATGTATATGAAGGCGATCACTTTGGTGAAATTATTTGGGGACGGTATTTGAACACAGACATCCGCCATCGTTACTACGACAATACCGCTGAGAAAACAGATTTAAATGTTTTTGCAAAAATAAACTTTGAGGTCTTGGATGGTTTGTTCCTTTTTGGTGATATGCAATTTAGAAAGATTAACTATGATTTTCTTGGAAAAGCTTGGGTAAACGAAGAAATTGTTCCTCTTCAGCAAATGGTATCATATGATTTTTATAATCCTAAAGCCGGAATAAGCTACGAATTATCATCCAGTCAATCTGTTTATGGATATTTTGGAATTAGCAACAGAGAGCCTGTTAGAAGAGATTTTACTGAATCTTCTCCTGATAGTAGGCCAAAACCGGAAAATATGCAGAATATTGAATTTGGATATAGGTTAAGAAAGTCGAAACTTATGGCTGGAGTTAATTTGTATTTTATGAGTTACAAAGACCAGCTTGTCCTGACCGGCGAAATTAATGATGTTGGAGGGTACACTAGAACAAACATTCCTGAAAGCTTCCGCAGAGGACTTGAGTTTGAAGCAGGGTACATCTTTAATAAATTCCTGCAATGGACGGCAAATCTATCTTTAAGTCAAAATAAAATTAAGAATTATAGCGAGCATTACGATAAATATGATGAAAACTGGAATTGGATTGGTATTGAAACTATCGAATATTCAAATACAGATATTGCTTTCTCTCCTTCAATAATTGGAGCTAGCATTTTGAAAGCTTCTCCAGTAAAGGGGGTTCATATTACATTATCATCTAAATATGTAGGCAAACAGTACCTCGATAATTCTCAAAATGAAAATAGAATGCTTGATGCATATTTTATAAACGACCTAAGATTGAATTATAACTTAAAGACTAATTTGATTAGGGAAATAGAATTTGTTATTGCAATCAACAATATTTTTGCTGTCGATTACATCTCTAATGGTTGGTTGTATAATGGATATGTTGAAGGAATGGGCATAACAACCCTGGAAGATGGATTTTTCCCTCAGGCAGGACGAAATTTCGCCCTAGGATTGAATTTGAAATTTTAATTTTTTCCCCCGTAGAGACGCCATGCTGGCGTCTCTACGGTTTTAAATGCGTCTCTACGTTTTCAATCACGATTCTGCATATTTATCGAGACGCCAGCATGACGTCTCTACGATTCATCATCCAATGATTTGTGAATTGAATAATTACGCCATTTCTCTATAACCTGCAGCATGTCTGATGATATTTCCGAATCAAAAAACATGTATTTTCCGGTAACTGGATGATTAAACCCTAATGTTTTTGCATGTAATGCGTGTCTTGGCATTATTTGAAAACAATTATTTACGAATTGCTTATATTTTGTGAATGTTGTGCCCTTTAATATTTTTTCGCCACCATAGGTTTCATCATTAAACAATGGATGATTTATATGTTTTAAATGAGCTCTAATCTGGTGTGTTCTTCCTGTTTCAAGTTTGCATTCAATTAATGTAACGTATCCAAACTTTTCTAATACCTTATAATGTGTTACGGCGTGTTTTCCATATTCTCCATCAGGAAATACATCCATCACTTTGCGGTTTTTCAAACTTCTTCCTATATGACCGGTAATTGTTCCCTCCGGCTCTTTCAAATCTCCCCATACTAATGCGTTATAAATCCTGTCTATGGTTCTGTCGAAAAACATTTTTGCAAGTCGAGCTTGTGAAAATTCATTTTTCCCAACTATCATTATTCCTGATGTGTTCTTATCTAGTCTGTGAACCAACCACGGCCTGATTGTTTCTCCTTGCTGCTTCGCTAAATCTTTAAATCTGAACATCAACGCATTTACCAGTGTCCCTGTGTAATTTCCATATCCCGGATGCACAACCATTCCCGCTTCCTTATTTAAAATAAGGATATCATCATCTTCATATACAACGTTTATTGGAATATCTTCCGGAATTAATTCTATCTCCCTCGGTGGGTGAGGCATTACTATGCTTATCTCATCAAGTGGTTTTACTCTGTAATTGGGTTTTACCGGATTTCCATTAACCAGAATATTCCCCGCACGCGCTGCTTCCTGAAGTTTATTGCGGCTTTTTGCTTCAAGACGATGAAATAAAAACTTGTCTATTCTTAATAGTCCCTGACCCTTATCAACAATTATGTTATGATGTTCATACAGCTCTTGTTCTTCATTTTCATCAATAATATCATTGTCAGATAATTCCTGATCTTCGTAGTCCTTCATTTGTCTTGTTTTATCTTGGGATTTTTATAAAGCGAACCGGACTAATTTCTCTTCCGGAATTTATTAACCTTAAAATATATGTTCCTGAAGGGAGTGAAGAGATATCGATTTTTTCATTATATAACTCTTGCAGAACCATTATACCCTTAATATCAAAAACTTGAATAACTGCGTCTGTAGCAAGATTTCCAATTATAGAAATATTAAGATAATTGTCAGAAACCGGATTGGGGAATAAATGAATTTTACCTGCTTCATTTGTTGTCGCATTAGGAGCAGATAACAAATGATTAAACACCGGCCTAATCATTAAAGCGCCTGAAAACATAGATTGCTGCCAATTACCATCAGCATTGAAGAATGTATTGTTTCCGGCATTGTTGTTTACATCATAGCCAATATTAAGAAAGTCTGAAGTATTCTGAACAAGACCAACATAAAATGTATCTGTTACCAAAACCCCATTACTAATTGGATAATTTACAAATTGATTGAGCTCTTCACCAAACTCAGGCATTAAAAGGCTTGAAGATTGATAAAGAATTACTTCCGGTAAAAGACTTTTCCAAACAGTTAGGTAAAATGGTTTTTGGTTTACATCTGCTCTGGTTCTGTTGAAATAAAAGTTCACAGATTCAAGCATGTCGCTCTTTGCAGCTACAAATCTGTATGCCAATTTTGGATTCCACCCTGCTAAACCATAACCTGCCTCTGAAACTCCATCGTCATATGCAAAATAATTTGAAAATACTTGTTTGTAAACTATTGTGTCGTTTCTTTGATATGAATCTCCTTGTGTACCTTCTCTAATAACATGGGTAATATTAAATGTTCTTTCGTCTGCAGGGGCCGTTGGTAAAGGGTTTGAAATTACAACAGGATTTGTATGCGCAGGATAGTTTTGATAACCTGATTCGCTAAATGGTGCAATATTCCATGTTCCACCACTGTAATTCCTTATAAGATTATCTTCCTCATCGGTAATGTAATATCGATATGAATAGTTATAGGTGATTTGGTCAAGATTTGTAAACACAACATTGAAATTGGATTTTAGTTGCTGCTGAGGATTTACGATATAATGGCTCCAGGGCATTGCTGTGTAATTTTTCAACAGTGATTCGGCGGGCTCTGCAAAGGCTATGTCGTGATAGTAAATATCATTCACTGATCTGTCGGAGGCCAAATAAACATAATCAATATTCCATATAGATGTATTACCGGCGTAATTATTCGGCGACTTTCCTGCCGGGAAACTTGCATAGTTTTTAAACCTAAACTGAAAATCGTTTCTAAAGAACTCTTCGTCTTCAATTACAATTATTACTCTTTTAAAATATGGGAAATCATTGCCGGCAAAACTTTCGAGCGATTCTCCTGTTGCACTCCAAACTGTTATCCATTTTTCAGCTGTCTCGCCTTCCTTATTTGCAAAATCTTCATCGGCTTTTGACAGAAACTGTAATACTAGCGAATCTCTTTCCAGAGGCACAACTCCTCTTCCCTGAGGCTGATAATAAAACGAAACCATCACTGAATCCGCTGGAGTTAGCAAATATTTTTCATCATCTATAAATAATGAATCAAGTCTTATTGGCTTTGATGTTAACAGATCTGCTGCAAATTGGTAAGGGCTTGTAATTGCAACCTCATAAATTTCCCCATACTGATTTAATGCATCAAATGTAGCAACGCCGTAGGTTTTTGGATGTAAACCGTAAGATGTGTTAACAAAAACAAAAGAATCAACCCATAGTTTTTGATCAGGGAATGGTCCTTTATTTGTAAAATCGTCAATAAAAGGAAGTTTTAAAGTGTCATTGTTTGTTTTTAAGGAAGTATTTATTTGAGACTTATAAATGGCCTTTACCTGATTTATTTCAAGGGGCAATAACAACTCCTGGGCATTTATTACAACACTCCACAATAAAAACAAACTAATCGAAATTAATTTTATCCTCATTTTATTCTATTATCAAAATCATAAATCAAAATCTTCATCGTCGAAATCTTCATCAGAAATAATAATTTCATTAGTTAAGCCAACCTCATCTACAGATTTATACCATAGGTTTACTTTTGTTTCTCTGAGAACCTTTGGATTATCAGCAGGAGCGGGGGTCTGCTTATAAACAACAGCCTTTTCTTTTGCAACATTATTATGAAAATATTCTGCGCCCACCGTCAAAAATGATCTTTCAAGTACCCTTTTTGCATCCTCTGGGCCTCTTCCAATTAAATAAGGAAGGTTTACCGTAAGAACTTCATCAAGATATTCAGTAAAGTCGAAATTCTTGTCGCTTCTATAATAAATGTCAACATTACTTCCCATTTGCAAATTATGATTTCTGGACAATACATCCGGCACCATCCTGAATACCCTGGCATTTGTCCTTTCATTATCTAAAAATACTTCTTTGCCAATGTTTAAAGATGCCGCCTGAATTATAAATCTCGCTTCTATTCTTGGCTTCCCAATAACCAGTGGTACAGGTACTTGCGACAAATAAGAACCTCTGCCAAGAACCAAATCAATGTATGTGCCTTTTTCTATATTCGTTCCCGGCTCTATAGTGCCATTGTTATATTTGGCTCTTATAACAGAGTTTTGGGCTATATCAGAGATATATTCTAGTTTGCCGATACTTAATTGTAATGATTCAAGAATGGAAATAGCTTGCCTGAGCGATAAATCTGTTAGTTCTGGCATAGAAACCATTTCAGGCATTTTTGCTACAGTTGTAAGATATATTGTTCTGTTTCGCTTTACCTGTACATTTGGTCTTGGGTCCTGACTAGCGATTGTTCCCTTCTCTCTTGCCGGGTCAAAAATACTGTCATTTATTACATACCTTAGATTAAGCCTTTTAATTATTTGTTCAGCATCTTCAAAATGTACTCCTTCAAAATCAGGAACTGTGATAGTTCTTCCATGCATGGTATAAAGATCAAGAAATTTTAAAGAAAACCAAAGCAATGCAACAATAACAAAAACAGCATATAATAGCTGTTTTAAAAATATTCGGCTTTTTAAAAATACTCTGACACTCATTTTTCGTATTTTAAAATTTCGTCAAAATTAATAATTATAAACGGAGATATACATTTTTTTATTGCTTATACATATCTTTGCGAAGCAGAAAATGTATTAATTGGCTTGTTGATTTTTTTATTTGCTGTGCGACTTTTTTTCACGCTAAAATCGCAAACTTTATTTATCAAAAAATTCAATGGTTTTTAGAAGTGTAATTGTTGTATAATAACTTTGGGTGAAACTTTTTTTATAAAAACAATCACTACTGAACGACTAAAAAAAAATAGGGGTTAATCCCCGAAGGTTTCACCCCATGTTGTAAGTTTGCTTTGCGAACAACAAACAACATGAGCAAAAATACGGAAATAAAATTTGTCGGACAGCCGATTTTCAAACAAGTAATAAGTCTTATTGATGCGATTGGTATCAAAAGCATAGTGAAGAAGCATAATGCAGATCATTATTACAAGGC
>JAGXRQ010000139.1 GCA_018335675.1 Bacteroidota bacterium
GCATTCCTGGCAGCGATACATCTGAACATTCTTTTGTTTCCCTCGCTTGTGCACTTTTGTACTTGAGCAATGAGGACATGATTTAATGATTCTTTTCTCTATACGCTCTTGCTTCACATTCTCTAATACTTGACCTTTTAACTCAAAGTCTTTTAATAAGTCATCAAGTAATTGCTCTTGTGATGCTCCTGTTAACTCTTGGAATAAGTTGCGGATTTCTTGTATTGTTTTCATTTGGCAAAGATAATATATTTGCTGATATATTTAGAACTTAGCTTTCAAAAGTAAACTCATTGCAAGCAAACATTACAGCATACGAAATATCCCTTAGAGATGGTGCCAAATACTCATGTTTAACTGCCGGAATGTTTTTAAATTTCCATTGCCATTGAATGTATTTCTTATCCGCAATTTTTGTTTTAAGCCCTTCTGGAATGTTATATTCTTCGTACTTCACAGTTAATCCCTCCGGAAACAATATTGTCAGAACAGCACTCTCAGCGGAACTATTGAAAGACTCTACAGGGAAAAAAGTATTGCTATAATACATTCCTCTTCTGTATGAAATTTCATATACATACCTTACAGTATATGGATATTGGAAGATTTTTGGATCATAGGTTAAAACCCTATTGTCTTCATATAATGAAAACCCCTGCATGGCGCTATAATCAACAAGATCTTTATGCCTGATTTTCCTGATGCTCTTGCCGGATGCATCAAAAATTTCACCTTCAACGAATCTTGCCTTAGAATGGCTATCATAAGGAATAACGAGATATCCTGAGCTTTTGCCTGCTTCCTTCATAATTGTAACAACAGTTTCAATTCTTTCGGTATATGCACTTGGCCCATGAAAAATGTATTCCTGATTATTCAGCCGAAACACACTATTAGCGTCCTTTTTTAGTTCTTCCGAAATACTTGACACATCATATTTTGAAGCAATCAAACTAGAAGAAGAGATTAATAAAAATAGCCACAAGAATGTGTATATTGACTTTATAAAATATTTTGTCTTTTGCATATCAATCAAATTAAATCTTTTTTAATACAATCTGTCTTGCCTGTTCTTCAACAATCTTAGCATAAAACTCTTTTAATGTTTGGTATTCTTCTGACAAATAGATTGCTTTTCTGAGATCAATTTCAACAGTTAGCTCAATGGCAGCTTCAGTTTTTTTATATCTACAAGAAAAGCTGCCTCCTCTTTGTGGAAGAGTAACCCTTGAGTCGCGAGGAAGTTCTTCCACAATATATCCTTCAGGCAATTCAACACGAATTGAGTAAGTCCTTTTTCTTGGGTAAACAAAATCAACAGGATAAAGCCTTTCTTCGAGTCGGAACGGATTACTTTCCAGCTTGTCAATTGTAAACGGATTAAAATAAATTATATCCTTTGGATTGCTGTCGGCATCAGGAATGTCAAACTCATATTTGCTAATTAATGGACTCCCCCAGTCATCTTGATTTTCCATCACAAAAGAATTCAAAACAATACCCTGATTTGCTGCTTCAAAACTATCCATATATTCTTCTTCACTGTCATACTTTCTATAACCCTCTGTCATATTTAATCTAAAATAATTATCCAGATTACGAGTAAGAGCAATACTTAAAGACCCACAGGGCTTCACTGAAATTAATGATTCTGTGTGCATTAGATTTGATGAAACTGCATCAAGATTTACCCATCTGCTTCGAGTTTCAGAGATTAGTCGACCTTGCCCGTTTAAACAACGCTCTGGTAATAGAAAATAAGGAATTCTTTTCTCGGTTGCATCCATAACATATCCTTTTCCATCAATCTCTGCATAAGCAACAACATAATTATATTTACTCAACATAAGCTGGATTGGATTAATAATCCCGTTTCTTCTTGTGCTAAGTATTACTGGGTGGGCGTCAATTTCTAGTTCACTTAACAGCAGAACCAACATCATGTTGATATCAGCAGCATTTCCTTTCTTTTCTTGCCAAGCTTTTCTGAGTGTTGAACTGATATAAATGCTATTTCTTTCCGTCCATACCATTTCACTCTGAATAAGCTTATGCGCTGCAATCATTCTGTCAATTGATGTTTCATTCTCCGCTTTAATTTTTTCTACTTCATTCTTTAGAAAGCCCGACCTTTGCAGCTGCTTACCAAAGTCGTCAGACTCCATCAATTCTTTGTTTATTTTAGGCCAAGAGTTTGAGTAGTCAGTTGTACCTCCATATGGGGCTTTATAAGCAGCTATCTCATGTTCTAATCTTGATATATAATTAACCAGCGAATTCATATGTGGCTCCGTTTTAAAAGCCGGAACATTCTCTGCCAAATATCTAGTATACGTATCAAGATAATTAAACTTACTATTTTTATGTGTATTAACTTCTCTAGATTTCAAGACGACATAGCCATGCATAAGTGTTTTATAAGAGAAATATTCCGGAATGTTTGTTCTGAACTCACTCAAAACCGTAGGATATTCACTCTGAAAATACCAATCGGGCAAAGAACCAAGAAAATTTGTAGGAATTACAATTGTATATTCCAAGTCAAAAACAGACCCCTCCCTAATATTGGGCAATGTAAAAATAACGTATTTATAATAGTTGCTAACGACCTCCTCAAAAGTACTTTTTCTGTTAAATTTTGTTTTCGTGATTTTCCCATCTTCCAGATTAAAGACAGTTGCCTGCAATTTACTAAACCTCTCTCCCCCGTATGCACTATTTCTTAACCCTATGCGGAAATTCGCAAGATCAAAAGCATCGCGATTAAAAATCTTAACTCTAAGATGCCTGGTAAAAAATGCAGTCCAGCCTTCTGATTCGTACTTTATCTCAACAACACCATAATCGCCTAATATCACAGCATTTGCAGAAGTATCTGCTTCAAACTTTTGCATATTTATCAGAGAGTCATCAACTTTCCCGTATTTCATTGGAGCTTTCTGCGCTGAGGCAAAAAAAACAATAAACAAGAACAAAGTGCAATAAGCAAATTTGCTAACTAATAGGTTTTTCATTTTTTGTGGTTTTGATTTATAATGGGTTGATTGGTTGATTTAATACATAATTTGAACTTTTATAACATATGACTCCTTATTTCTTGTCCGAAAATATAAAAAAAACAACATATGCAAAATTTTCTTAAAAATAATTAAAAGAAGTCATTAACAATGTTTTGTATTTTTGTAAAAAACTTGAAAGAAGATGCCGGAAATAATATTCATTTTGTGCGATGCAGCGAGGGAAGAAAACATTGGAGCAGCGGCAAGAGCTCTAAAAACAATGGGGATAAAATCTCTAAGACTTGTTTCGCCTCTATGTAATCATTTGGGAGAAAAAGCCAGAGCCATTGCTCACGGCTCGAATGATGTATTAGAGAATATTGAGATTTTTACTGATTTGACATCAGCAAGGTCTGATATACCCTTTCTAATTGGATCAGCAGCAAAAAAAAGAACAGTGTCATTAAATTATTATACTGTTGAAAATCTGAGCGATATAATTATTTCTAAAGGCGATACAATAAGCAAGGTTGGGATTGCATTTGGAGGCGAGGAATCTGGGATGAGTAATAATCAATTAGCTGTATGCGATATACTTTCCACAATTCCAATGATTAATAAATATCCTTCATTAAATCTAGGCCAGGCCGTAATGGTATATGCTACATACTTATCAAAGCTCACGTTAAATCATTCTAAGAAAAATAAGCAAATTGCCCCTGAAGATGAAATAAATATTGTAAAGGGCAAGGCAAATCAAATCCTTAATGACATCGGATTAAATCAAGAAAACATTATTTATCCAAGGATAATGGAAAGACTAATGTCTATGGACAAAGATGACATCAATCTTTTTCATTCTTTTTGCAAGTTTTATTTAAAAAAATATCACGGTAGAATTAAATAGAAAAAATCCAATTTATAGCAATATTCCTACCCCTTACAATTATTACAATTCAAAACAAAATCGAATCAAAAACTTTCTTTGGAGAGTTTTGTTTTTACCTTTGCAAAAAACATAAAAAATGAATGAGTCACTTGCGGCATTTAAAAAACTACTGGAAATAATGGATGAACTCAGGGAGAATTGCCCTTGGGATAAAAAACAGACATTTGAAAGCCTAAGACATCTTACCATTGAAGAAACTTATGAATTGGCAGACGCTATAATTGAAAAAGATTTATCTGAGATAAAGAAAGAACTCGGCGATCTGATTCTACATGTTGTTTTTTATGCCAAAATTGGTTCTGAGACAAATGATTTCAACATAACTGATGTTCTAAATGACATAAACAGTAAGCTTATCAGAAGGCATCCTCATATCTACAGTGATGTGAAAGTTGACAACGATGAACAGGTCAAGGAAAACTGGGAAAAAATTAAACTTGGAGAAGGTAAGAAGAAAGTTCTTTCAGGAGTGCCAAAATCACTACCATCAATGGTTAAGGCATACAGAATTCAGGAGAAAGCAAGGGGTGTTGGATTTGATTGGGAGAAGCCGGAGCAGGTATGGGATAAGGTTACGGAAGAGCTACAGGAGTTAAGGGATGAAGTTGAGTCAGGTGCGAGTCAGGAAAAAATTGAAGAGGAATTTGGGGATTTGATGTTTGCACTTATTAACTACAGCAGGTTTATAAATGTGAATCCTGAAAATGCTCTTGAAAAGACTAACAAAAAGTTTATTCAAAGATTTGAATATTTAGAGGAGAATGCAAACAAAAACGGTAAAGATTTGAAAAGAATGACTCTTGCAGAAATGGATGTATTCTGGAATGAAGCTAAAAAACTAAAACCCGGAAAATGACTTTCCGTATCATCATAATTTGCATTTTAATAACGATACAAACCTCTTTTAAAAAGGCTCACTCCCAGGAATTAATTGCTGCCGGAGTGTTAGCAGGAATCGGGGTTTTATCTTTCCATTATGATGAAGAAATTCATCATTTATTGGGAGAATACAATAATTATTATGCATATTCTACCGGTAAGTATTTTCTAGAGCCTATCGGTGGTGGTTATGCCTCACTTCCTTTACTTGCATTAAGTTATAGTTATGGCAAATTAAAAGGGCGAAATGAGTTCTCAGATTTTGCCATCCAAGGCTCTAAGGCATTTTTACTTTCCAGAACAATAGCCTATATCCCAAAATACCTTTTGCACCGAGAAAGACCTTACGAACAGCAGGATCCTGACAAAAATGTATGGCATGGAGCATCATTACAAACAACAAACACTTCATTTCCAAGCGGGCATGCTGCTTCAGCATTTGCATTAGCAGTTGTAGCTTCAAAAGAATTCAAAGAATATACTTGGGTTGCTCCGGTAGCATATTCATTTGCAACATTATCTTCGTTTTCAAGAGTTTATCGAAATCAACATTGGATGTCTGACATGTTTGCCGGTTGTGTAATTGGCATTTTAACAGGATATGCAATAAATAAGATGCCGGATATGTTATTCATATCGCCGTCCTATACAAAAGACTCAGCTTCTATTTCTATGATATTAACTTTTTAGATTGCCTCATTAAATTTAACCTGCTTTATTCGCGAGGCATTATCAGTTTCTGCAACAAAAAGCTCAAAATCATAAAACACCTGATCTGATTGTTTTCCGAGCTGATTATCAAGAAAATATGCTGCATTAACAGAATTTACAGACCTAATGTCAGAAAGAATTTTATTAAGATTATGACGAGATTCATTTGCATCAATTATAAGCAAATAATCAAGCAATGGTGGCGTCTGGAAAATAATACGAGTTGAATTTCTGTTGTTTACAATAAATAATCTTAAATTAAGAAGTTCATTGTAGTTTTCAAAAACATTAAAATAATGAGGATTTGTTTCACCCTGAAATACGGTTGGGAATATCCCAAAATGATTAAAAGAATATCCAAGACTTTCATTAACCATCCAGCAAAATCGATAATCCTTTACAGGGCAAAAAACCCCAATTACCCTATATTCAGGCTTATATAATACATTAAGTGATAGCTTTTTAGCCATAAGGATGTTTTGGCGGAATATATATGATTTCCGGCAATAAAATTAAAAATAAATTAGCGGAAAGACAATAACCTTTTGATAAAGTGGCTAAACACAAGGGAAAAGTTTCTCCCATGCAGTTGCGGCTGCATTTTGCTCGGCCTTTTTAATTGAATAATCTTTGCCTGAAGCAACAACTTTCCCGTCGATAATCAGATTTACTTCGTATATCTTTTGCTTTTTGCCATTTTCAGACTCTCCAGCAATTACAAACTCCATTTGTCTTTTCTCTTTTTGGGTATATTCAATTATTTTGCTTTTGAAATTAACTTCCTTTTGAACAATATCATCTATGTCCATATATGTATTCAAAACCTTATTTACAATAATTTTTTGAGTAAACACATAGCCTTTATCAAGGTAAATAGCGCCAACAAAAGCTTCAAAAGCATCACCTGTGATAGAAGAGCCCATAAAGCCGTTATCAATAGATGACAAAACAAGTTTGTCAAGTCCAAGTTTTCTTGAAAGATTATTTAAATTATTTCCGTTAACTAATCTTGATCTTATTTCTGTGAGGAATCCTTCGTCTTTATATGGAAATTTTTTGAAAAGAAAATCTGCAACTATAGAACTTAACACGGCATCGCCCAAGTATTCAAGCCTTTCATTACAGTGTTTTACTCCATTATTAATTTCAATTGCAGCAGATTTATGACGGAAAGCAAGTTTATATAATGCAATATTCCGGGGTTTATACCCGAATATATTTTTAACAGCCTCCGATAGTTTACTGTCGGAGGCTGTCATTTTTTTATTGAATATTCTTAAAAAAGTCAAATCAATCAAAAAGTCTATTCAACATACTTTTTAAATGCCAAACATGCATTATGGCCACCAAAACCAAAAGTATTGCTAAGCGCAACATTAATAGTTCTTTTAACCGCTTTATTGTATGTAAAGTTAAGCTTACTATCAATCTCTGGATCGTCGGTAAAGTGATTTATTGTTGGAGGAACAACATCATGAACAGTTGAAAGAATTGCAGCAATAGCCTCAACAACACCGGCAGCACCAAGTAAGTGACCAGTCATTGATTTTGTAGAGTTTATTGCAATCTTGTAAGCGTGTTCGCCAAATAGGCTAACAATCGCTTTTGGTTCAGCAATGTCTCCAACAGGAGTTGAAGTGCCATGTGTATTAATATGATCAACATCAGTAGTTTTTAAACCACCGTCTTCAAGAGCATATTTCATAACATTTCTTGCACCAAGTCCTTCCGGATGAGGGGCAGTCATATGACTTGCATCAGCTGACAAACCACCACCTGCAACTTCACAATAAATTTTTGCACCACGCCTCTTAGCGTGCTCTAATTCTTCAAAAATGATTGCGCCACCACCTTCTCCAAGTACAAAACCATCGCGGTCTTTATCAAATGGTCTTGAAGCAGTTTTTGGATCATCATTTCTTTCAGAGACAGCTTTCATTGCGCTAAAACCACCTATTCCTGGTTCAACAACAGCAGCTTCAGATCCACCAGTAACAAAAATGTCAGCTTTATTAAGCCTGATAAAATTCAAGGCATCAATAAGAGCATTGGCTGCAGAAGCACAAGCAGAAGTTGTTGTAAAGTTTGGCCCTCTAAAGCCATACTTAATAGAAATATGACCGGCAGGAATATCTGCTATCATTTTAGGTATAAAGAAAGGACTAAATCTTGGGATACTATCACCTCTGATAAAGTCAGTTACTTCTTGTAATAAAGTTTCCAAACCGCCAATTCCACTACCCCAGATAACACCTGCACGATCCAAGTCCAATTTGCTAACATCTAGTTTAGCATCGGCAATGGCCTCGTCGGCAACTATCATGGCATACTGTGTGAAACGGTCGTACTTACGAACGTCTTTACGGTCAAAATAATCTTCCCAATTATAATTTTTTATTTCACAAGCAATTCGGGTTTTAAATTTTGACGCATCAAACCTTGTGATTGGGCCGGCTCCACTAACACCATTAAGCAATCCGTTCCAATACTCAGGAACGGTATTGCCTATTGGGGTGAGAGCGCCTAATCCTGTTACGACTACTCTTCTAAAGTTCATGTAAAGCTACTTAAGTTTTACTTGTTGTTGTTTTGAATGTAAGATATAGCATCACCTACGGTGTTAATCTTTTCTGCTTGGTCGTCAGGAATAGCAATGTTAAATTCCTTTTCAAATTCCATAATCAGCTCCACTGTATCTAGTGAATCTGCCCCTAAATCATTTGTGAAGCTAGCTTCTGGGGTTACTTCTTTTTCGTCTACGCCAAGCTTATCAACGATAATAGCTTTAACTCTTGATGTAATGTCAGACATAGTATTTCTCCTTTTTTTTGTTTTACAGTGTGCAAAGATAAAATATTAATTACTACACAAACAACTTTTTTAAGTTCAATTTTGATTTTTAATACGTAAGAATTTGTTATACTGTTAATTATATCTAACTAATTTATTAGTTAAAACTACTAAATTCAAGTAATTAATGCAACTTTTTACGAGGATATAAAGTAAATAATATTTTTCAAGACAAAGGAGAAAGAAATTATCTTTCCCCTTGTCCTGATGGATAAAGTTTAAATTGGCTTTCCTCGTCAAAAAAAAGTTGCAAAATGAAACATTTAACCAGAGAACAAAGG
>JAGXRQ010000140.1 GCA_018335675.1 Bacteroidota bacterium
AACCAGCCAGCCGGTTGATTCCATTTCCCTGTATCTTTGCCAGACGCTTCTTGAACTAATAAAATTTTACCGTTTTTTTCAACAATACAGCCAACAATGATAAAAGGATAAGGTGAAGAAAAAAATGATTTATTAGAACCTTTCATAACTAAAAACTATGGGTGGGGTAGGATTTGCACCTACGAAGGCCAAGGGCCGACAGATTTACAGTCTGTTGCATTTGACTACTTTGCTACCCACCCCTTTGTAAATTCTAAGCCCACGGTCAGACTTGAACTGACGACCTACTCCTTACCATGGAGTTGCTCTACCAGCTGAGCTACGTGGGCTCTTCCTCTGATAAATTTTTTATTTTTTCATCCCATTCGGCAATTTTTTGATTATTCTGATTGATTTCTTTTATTTTGATTAAACAATTTATTGCTCTCTCTTTTTCTTTTGATAGTATATAATTTTCTATTAAAAAGTCAAGAATACGTGGATTATTGGGATTGCGAGACAGGGCTGATTTAAAATAAGAAATAGCTTTTTCTTTTTGACCAAGTTGATTAAAGATGTCGCCCAAATTAATTAGACTAAGAACAAGTTCTTGGATTAAAGTCTCGGGAATTTTTTTACTATTTTTATTAAATTTTAACCACCATTTTATTGTTTGTTTATTAATTTTTACAATATCTTCGTTAATATTTTTTGCCTCTTTTAGTTTATTTTCTAAAGAATAAATTTTAGATAAATTTTTTAATGCTTTTAAATTTCGAGGATCAAAGGTTAAAATTTTTTTAAATTTATCTTCAGCTAATTTTAAGTTATTTTCATTTAAAAAATCATCTCCATCTTTAATTAATTTTTCTATTTCTTTTTCAGTTTCCACGGGCGACTCCTTTATTATTTTTGAAATCTTATCTTTATATTTATTTTCAAGATCTCTGAACTTGCTGATTATTTTATTAGAATGAAAACTAATAAAATTTAATATTTTTTTAAATAAAGGAAAACGACGGGCTGCTTCTAAAAACCTTTTTTCTAAAATTTTTAATTTTATTTTTTTTTCCTTTTCTTTTGTAATGCGTTCAATTTTAATTTTTTTTAAAATAGCAAATTTATTAATTAAAATATTTAACAAAACAAACAGGGATAAAAAAATAACAATAATTAAAAAAACATTAATTAACATACTGGGTTTAATTATCTTAAATTAAAATTATCTTTTTGTTCTATTAGAACTTCCAAACATTCTTATTTTTTCTTTGACTATTTCTTCAATTGCTTTTATTGGTTCAAGTAAAATTTTTCTTGGATCAACTTCTTTTTTATCATTGTTTATTTTTTTCCTGAGGGCCTGAGAAAAGGCAATATTTATTTCCGTATGAATGTTAATTATTTTAATCCCCAAAGAAATTGCTTTTTTGATTTCCTCTTTTTTTAATCCAGAGGCGCCGTGTAAAACCAAGGGGATTTTAATTACCTTATGTATTTCTCTTAATCTTGACCAATTAATTTTTACTGGATGAGTCATTTTATATTTTCCATGAATATTGCCGATGCCAATTGCCAAAGTATCAACCCCGGTTTTTTTAAAAAACTCAACTGCTTCTTCTGGCTTTGTTAAAAATTCTTCTGGTTTTTCATGTAAAAGCTTTATTTCTTCTTTTGTTTTTGGCACGCGGCCGATTTCGCCCTGAACCCAAACTCCATAACGATGGGCATACTCAACAACTTTTTTTGTTTGAAAAATATTTTCATCAAATGGTAATTCCGAATTATCAATCATGATTGAGGAAAAACCAGCTCGAATACATTCGCTTGCCTCATGAAAATTTTCACCATGATCAAGGTGAAAAGAAATAGGGATGGTCGGTACGACATTTTTGGCGGCCGTTTCAATAATATGAACAATTGGTTTTAAACCAGCATAACGAATAGAATTTGGACTAATACTAATAATTAATGGTGATTCTTCGGCTTGTGCAGCTCTTAAAATTCCAAGAGTTGTTTCTAGGTTGTGGGTGTTAAAAGAGCCCAGAGCATAGTTATTTTTTTGAGCTTTTTTTAATAAATTTTTAAGATGTACGATCATAAAAAGATAGAGTGTTAATTATTTTTATAAAATCATTAGATTTTAAACTAGAACCTCCAATTAAATACCCATCAATTTTTACATCAAGAAATTTAGCAATATTTTGAGCATCAATGCTGCCGCCATAAATAACCGTGCTATTATTTTTGACAATTTTTGTTGGTAAAATATTTTCTAATTTTTTTTCTATCACCTCGTGTGCTTCTTCAGCTTTTTTCGGATTAATGACCAGGCCGGAACCAACTGCCCAAATTGGTTCGTAAGCAACAACAAATTGATCTTTATCAATTAAATTAACTCCTTCAAAAATTCTGCGCAATTGATGCGAAACCACGTCTTTTTCTTGTTTCATTTCTTTTTCCTCGGCTGTTTCGCCAACACAAATAATCGGTTTTAAACCATATTTGAAGCAAGTTTTAATTTTTTTATTAATTATTTCATCCGTTTCATTAAAATAAGCTCGGCGCTCAGAATGACCAAGAATAACATACTCAACGTCAATCTCGCGAAGCATTAAAGCCGATATTTCTCCAGTATAAGCTCCACCCTCTTCCCAAAAAATATTTTGAGCACCCAAACAAAATGGTAAAGATGATTCTTTAATTAAATCATTAACTGTCGAAAGCGAGATAAAAGATGGGCATAAAATAATTTTTGTTTGTTCAAGATTTTTATTAATAGCTAGCCCCTCGATCAGTTCTTTGGTTAAAGACTTTGTTTCTTTTAGGGTTAGAGCCATTTTCCAGTTAGCAACAATAATTTTGTTTTTCATATTAATGATTTTAATATTAAAATTGAATGATTGAAAAAGTATATTTTATATTATCCCAATTAATGAAAAAACACCAGAGCTTATCAAGGTGACAATAATTCCCGCCAAAACAACACCTAAAAAAATTAAAATAATTGATTTTTTATAAGGAATACCAAATAAAAATGCAGCAACTGCTCCGGTCCAAGCGCCAGTTATTGGCAAGGGAACGGCGACAAATAAAATTAAAGCTAGACTTCCATATTTCTCATGTTTTTTATAAAAATTTTGTCTGGTTCTGGCAAAAAGCCAGAAAAAAAACCTGTTAAAAATATTAAAACGTCTAGAAAGAAAATTTGAAATAGCTGGTAATAACCAAAGAATAAAAAAAATTGGCAAGATATTGCCAATAATTGAATAGATAAAAGCCTCAATTGGCTTGAGTCCTAAAATTGAAATTGCTAAAGGAATGGTTCCCCTTAGTTCATTGATTGGCAGCGTTGCCAATAAAATCGTTTTTATCTGTGGTAACATTATTTTTTTGATTAGATAAATCTGTTGCTGGTAGATTAATTTCTAAATTATGAAATTTTTCATAAGAAGGTAAATCTGTTTCTTTGGCACAGCCAAGCCAATGCAAAAAATCAAAACTAATACTGTAAAAGCTTTTTTCATTTTCTTTTTTTTCATCAACTAAACCTTTAACCATTAAGTGACGCAAAATTACAGAGCAGTTGACCCCTCGAATATTGTCTAATTCTTCTTTTAGGATTGGTCCGCGGTAAGAAATAATTGACAGAGTTTCTAGAGCGGCTGGCGTTAAGTCTTCTTTTATTTCAAAATCTAAAAATTTTTTAACTGAATCAGAAACACTTGGCGAGGTAGCAAATTGAACTTTGTCATCTCTTTCAATTAAAATGATGCCCCGATTATTTTTTTCACAATCTTCTTTTAATTCATTTAAAGCTTGTTCGATTTCTTCTTTTTTAGTATTAGCCAGCTTAGTTAATTCTATTTTGGTTAATGGTCGATCAGAAACAAACAATAAAGCTTCAATAATAGATTTTAGATTCATAAATTAAATTTGATTTATAATGCTAAGAAAGAATTCTTTATCCTTGGGGTGGGTAAGTAAATTAGTGACTTCATTTTTATCAACCCATCTGGCTTCTGGGTTTTGAGGATCTTCTGGTTTTAAATCATTTTGTTCGGGTTTAAAAAGAAAAACATCTATTGTTTTAATGATTGATTTATCTTCTTTTTTGCCATTAATTGACAATTGAGTTCGTTTGATAACACCTAATTTTTTAATAAACTGAAGTTGATTTATGCCAGTTTCTTCTTTAATTTCTCTTTTTGCTGTTTCTAAAGAATTTTCACCAACTTCAATTTGACCTTTTGGTAAAGACCAAGATGTGCCGCATTGACCAGCAATCAAAATTTGTCCTTTTTTATTTAAAACTACACCGCCGGCGCTTCTGGTTTGTTTTATTTTCATAAAATATAATTAATGGTGGGCGGCAAAGGGATTGAACCTTTGACCTTTCCGATGTGAACGGAACGCTCTACCACTGAGCTAGCCGCCCCTTATTCTAAGGTTTGACCCCCAAACGTTATTGATTTTAAATTTGAAACATGTATCTCGCCGAAAACCTTTTCTTGTTTTAAATTGATCATTCCCATTTTAACTAATTCTAAAATGGCCAAAAAACTATAAACAATTTCTGTTTTATTTTTTTTATTTTTAATAAGTGAAACTAATTCCAAGCTTTCAACTTTTTTTAAAAGATCTCTCATCTCTTCAATTTTATCAGCCAACGAGATAACTCTTTTTCTAATTTTTTGAACAATAGCCAGTTCTTTTTCAAAATCTTTAACTACCAAATTAAAAGCTTCAAAAATTTTATTAATATTTATATTTTTGGGCGGAATAAATAAATTATCGGTTAAAAAAAATTTTTCTCTAGAAAAAAGATAGTTTTTTTTATTTAAAGATTGACGAAGGACTTTCATTGCTCCACGAAACTCTTGATAAAATTTTAAATCTCTTTCAAATTCTAAAATCTCCTGCTCATCTTCTGAACTAAGATAAGGCAAAAGAGCTGTTGATTTAATGTAGATTAATTTTGAAGCTAAATATAAAAAATTAGCAATTTCTGAAGGATTTTTTTCTTCTTCAATTTGATTTAAATAAGTTAAAAATTCATCAGTGACTTTTGCTAAAGATATTCTTGAAATATCAAGCTCTTCTTTTTCAATCAAATGTAATAAAAGATCAACCGGTCCTGAGAATTGTTCTAAGCTAATAGTATACATAAAAATATAATACAAACATATGAATATTATGCTAATTATGCAAACTACAAATATTAGCTACTAAAATTTATCAGTAGTTCTTAAGTTGGCGCAGGATTAAGCTAATTAGCACTATGGTTATCGTTTTTTGCTGATGTCTGCTTTGGTATGGTTTTTTTCAACTTTCATTAAATCACTAATTTTAAGACGAAGAGAATCAGTATAGCTTCCAGTTGAAACTAAAATTTCTTTAGCTCTGATTAACGCTTTGTCGATATAAAGTGGCACTTTTTTGTGAAGAGTGGCAAATGGAGTCATTGTTCCAGGTTTTATTTTAAAAACATCTTTCATCACTTTTTCTTTGGCAATTTCAATTTTTTTGGCCCCAAGTATTTTTTTCAACTTAACAAAATCAACCATTCGATCAGCTGGCAACATTACTAGAACATAGCCTTTGTCAGTTTTAATGACTAAAGTTTTACTAATACGATTAAGTTTTTCTTTTAATGTTTTTGATAAGTCAAAAGCGGTATAAACTGTTTTATGAGCAATTTCTTTGACTTTAATTTTATTCTTTTTTAAATACTCAATAATTTTTTTAGGAATAGCCATTTTTTTAATTATTAGTTATTGTTTATTTTTCGACCTTTATAGTAATTTTGCTTTTATTCTTCTAGTTCCAGCGCTGGAAGATTCTTCTTTAATAATTTTAAAGTTTCCTAGGGCTGAAGTTTTTTTAGCATGTGGTCCACCGCAAATTTCTTGAGAAAAATTGCCAATGGCATAAATTTTTACTCTTTGACCATATTTATTTTCAAAAACACCCATAATATTTTTATTTTTCGCCTCTTCTAAGGACATTTCTTGACAAATAATTGGAATATTATCTTTAATTTTTTGATTAACTATTTCTTCTACTTCTTTTATTTGTTGTTCAGTCATCTTGTTAGAATGAGAAAAATCAAATCTTAATCTTTCGACATTAATATTGCTGCCTCGTTGATAAACATGACTACCCAAGACTTGCCGAAGCGCGGCTAAAAGCAAATGAGTCGCAGTGTGATAGCAAACGGCCTTTTCTCCGGAATCAGCTAAACCACCCTTAAACATACCAACTGAGGCTGTGCGTGAAAGTTCTTGATGTTTTTTTAATTCATTATTAAATTTTTCAAGATCAATAAAAACTCCTTTTTCCTTTGCGATTTCCATGGTTAATTCTATAGGAAATCCATAAGTAGTATATAAGATAAAAGCATTTTTTCCTTTTTCAAATTCTTTTAATCCTTTTTCTAATGTTTTTTCGAATTTCTCTTCTTCGTGGTCAATAATGTTAATAATATAATTTTCCCTTTCTTTTATATAAGAATATGTTTCTCCATAAATTTCTACAATTTTTGGAATTAATTTTATCAAGAATTTGTCGGGTAGTCCTAATTTTTTTCCATACCTAATAGAACTTCTTAACAAACGTCTGATTACATACCCTTGACCACTATTGGATGGCTTAATTTCATATTTGTCGCCAATTATAAATGTTGCGGCTTTAAGATGATCAGCAATAATTCTAAATTCTTTTTTATAATCATCATATTTTTTTCCTGATAATTCTTCAATTTTTTTAATAATTGGCAAAAAAACATCGGTCTGATAATTGTCACTTAAATTATTTAAAACAGCCAGAGTTCTTTCTAATCCCATACCAGTATCAACGTTTTTTTGAGTTAATGTCTTGTATTTTCCTTGATTATTTTTAAAATATTCCATAAAAACATTATTCCAGATTTCCATCCATTTGGAATTTTCGGGGTTAAATTCTTTTGGCGCCTTTTCAGTTCCGGTCCAATAAAACATTTCAGTGTCTGGCCCGCATGGACCTGTTTGTCCGGCTGGGCCCCACCAGTTGTTTTTTTTGGTTAATTCTTTTATTCTTTCTTCAGGAAAACCCAAAGAAAGCCATATTTTTTTTGTTTCTTTATCTTGCGGAGCATCATTGTCGCCAGCAAAAACAGAAACAGCCATCTTGTTTCTGTCTAGATTTAACCATTTTTTGTTAGTTAAAAAATCGAAACTAAACTCAATCGCCTCTTTTTTAAAATAATCTCCTAAAGACCAATTGCCAAGCATTTCAAAAAAAGTATGATGAACATTATCGCCAACCTGATCAATGTCTCCAGTTCTAATACAAGGCTGAATGCTGGCTAATCTTCTACCGGCCGGATGTTTTTCACCCATTAAAAAAGGAACTAAAGGATGCATGCCGGCAGTCGTAAACAAAACAGTTGGGTCATTTTCTGGAATTAAAGAAGCAGATGGAATAATTTGATGATCTTGATTAGCAAAAAATTTTAAAAATTTTTTTCTTATTTCAAAAGAATTCATGATTTATTTTTATTTTGAAAAAATTTGGGGAAAATTGTTTTTGTCAAATATGGGAAAATTAATATCGTTCCTAAGCCAACCTCAACAAATTGAAGACCACGAACAACCAAAACTAAAGCTAATCCTATTTGAACTGGTAAGGCTAACAATGAAAAAGATAGCGCGACAGCTCCTTCAAAACCACCAATTGATCCTGGAGTTGGAAAAACACCCGCAATCATTGTTGCCACCTTAATAAAATAAACCTCTAAAAGATTAATTTCTTTGCCTAAAAATAAAGTAATTAGGTAAATTTGTAAACTTGATAAAACTAAAGCAACGAAAGAAAAAACAATATCATAAATAAAAAGCTTTTTATGATTAATTAAAAATTTTTCAATAGTATTTATTTCTTCTTTTGCTTTTTCTTTGTCTTTTAAAATTTTCCCAAATCCTAAGATTTTAATTATAAAAATAAAAAAACTCGTTGCCTTAATTCCTAAAAAAATAGCAACTAGAATCAGTAAAGATAAAAAGGTCATGATTAGGCCGACAAGAAAAAAACCATAAAAAAACAAAGCAATTCCCCCCAAAAGGAAAAAAATTAGCAAAGCACAGCCCTCGGCTAATCGGTCAATAACAATCAAGCTAAACGTTTTAAGAAAAGATTTTTCTTGATCATTTTCTTTTAAGAGCAGAGCTTTAAATCCTTCGCCACCAAGATACATTACCGGGGTAATAAAACTAATTGTTTGACAACCTAAAAAAGCAACAAAAAGTCTTCGCCACTTTGTTTTATAATTAAATGGCCTGGCAATTATTTTCCATTTTTTAATAAAGATAAAAAGAATTAATCCCACTGAAAAGAGAAGAGTTAAAAAATGCCACCATGAAAAATCAACAAAAACTCGAATTACATTTTCTAGGCCAATCCTTTGAAAAACAAAAACAAAAACAATAAGTCCTAAAATTATTGAAATAATTAATAAAAAAAATTTTTTAAAAGTCATATTCTATAAAATTTATTTCTTCTCATCAATAATCAATTTTTCTATTAAGGCATCTTTTTTTTCTTCTTTTTTGAACCCGTCTTGTTTTATATTTATTTTTTGCTCTGTTTTTAATTTTAAATTATTATTTTGATCTTTTTGTTTTTTTGAAACTTTCAAACATTTTTTACAATAAATTGGTCTAATTTTATCTGGCACAAAAGTAAGATGAGTGATACCACCACAGAGGCTACACTCGGCTTCATATTTTTTGATTCCTTCTTTGCTTGATTTTTTTTGAATTTCTTCTTCAGGGATGCCAGCCCAGCGAGATATTTTTTCTTCAACTATTCTTCTATCTTCAGTATACCGCTCACGAGAAACTTTAATAATTTTGTCAGCCACCCCAGCTAACTGAGCAAGTGGCGGTAAAGTAACCGCCGAAAAAGCTTCGGAGGTAATGCCATCAATCATTAATTTAACATAAATTTCATAATTATCGAGATTAACTAAATCCATTTCATCAAAACGTGGCATAAATTCTTTAGCCAAAGCTTCAGCATCAATTGCTCCAACCCTAAAGGCAGTTAAAGTTCCAACATTACCAAAAACTGCCGCAGCTACTTTTTCATCAAGTTGTTCAACGTATTGATGGGCCAGAATTAAGTTTAAACGATATTTTCTTGCCTCAGAAAGAATGTTAACAAAAGAATCTGTAGCAAAGTTTTGAAACTCATCAACATACAAATAAAAATCTTTTCTTTCTTCTTCGGCCATATCAATTCTGCTCATTGCAGCTAATTGAATCTTAGTAATCATCATTGCTCCTAAAAGAGCCGAGGCATCTTCGCCAATTCTTCCCTTTGAAAGATTCATTACTAAAATCATATTTTTATCCATAATTTCACGTAAACTAAAAGAAGACCTGACCTGGCCAACTATATTTCTAATTAAAGCTGTCGATAAAAATTGACCAACTTTATTTTGAATGGGTGCAATTGCTTCTGTTTGAAATGAGCCAGAATATTTAACAAACTCTTCTGTCCAAAAGCTTCTAACAACTGGATCACTAACTTTATTAATGACTTTTTTTCGATATTCTTTATCAACTAAAATCCTCATAATGCCAAGCAGGGTTGAACCGGGATATTCTAGTAATGCCAAAACAGCATTTCTTAAAACGTATTCTAGTCGTGGCCCCCAAGAATCGGCCCATATTTTTTTAAAAATTCCAATTAATCCAGAAGCAACTAAGTGTCGAAGATTTGGATTAACTTTTTCTAAAATATTAAAAGCAATTGGATGATCAATGTCAGCTGGGTTAAAATAAATAGTCTCGTTAATTCTTTCTGGCGGAATAAAATTAATTACTTTTTCTGCCAATTCTCCATGGGGGTCAATTACTCCCACAGCTCGACCGGCTCGAATGTCTTGGTAAATCATATTTTCTATCATGGTTGATTTCCCGCCGCCAGTTTTGCCAATAATATAAAAATGACGTCGACGGTCATTCTTTTTGATACCAAATCTTTTATTAATATTTCTAAAATTAGTTTCTCCAAAAATAACAATTTCATCCTCTTGGCGATTGGTTAATTTTTTATTTTTTTCCTCCCCTATCTCGAACTCTTTATTTAAACTGTTCGTCATAAATTTAGCCCGAGTAATTTTAAACTTTTATCTTGAGAGATGGCCCCATTGAAGAGCAAAGTGTTATTTTTTTAATATATACTCCCTTAAATTTTGATGGTTTTCCTTTCTTAACAGCTTCTAAAAGAGTTTTGGCGTTTTTCAATATTTTATTTTTATCACTAGATATTTTACCAATAATTTGATGAATATTGCCGCCATCATCATTTTTAAAAGATGTTTTTCCTGTTTTTAGTTGTTTTATTGCGTCTGAAATATTATTAGTGATTGTTCCATTTTTAGGAGAAGGCATTAATCCTTTTGGTCCTAAGATTTTTGCTAAAACAACTAATTCTTTCATCATTACTGGTGTTGCTACCACAGTGTCAAAGTTTATCTTTCCATCTTTTTTAATAACTTCAATTAAATCTTTCCCGCCAATAATATCAGCGCCAGCTTCTTTAGCTTCTTTTTCTTTTTCTGGTTCAACAAAAGCAACAATTTTATTTTTAATAAAATCAGCATAAGGCAAAACCACTACTCCTTTAACTGTTTGTTCTGTTTTCTTTAAATTAATTCCAAGTTTAAAATGTAATTCAACGGATTCATCAAATTTTCTGTTTTTATTTTGCTGAATAAAATCAATGGCTTCCTCAAAGGTATAGTCTTTTTGAGGGTCTATTTTTTCTTTAATTTGTTGGTATTTTTTGCTTGTTTTCATATTCTTAATTTTAACAATTTTTATAAAAATAACAAGTGGATAAAACTAACTTTTGAAAATAAAGATTTTATAAACAAAGAAGTTCCAAAATAGGATAATAATCGTTGCCATTGCCTTGGCTATGTTTGCCCAAACAACACTTGAAAGGGCAAGCGGTGGAGTAACAAAAGAAGTTAGAATATAAAGTATAGTCGAGTTAAGGATCATTCCGATTAGTGTTAGAAAAATAAATTTTCCAAATTTTAGCGAACTAGTAACAGAATTATTATTTTTAAAGTGATTTATAATAATGTAGCGATTAATCAAAATAACGATAGATAAAAAAGCAAAAATTGAAAGAAATAATAAAATATCAATTTTTATAAACTTTAAAAATATTAATATTAAAATAATAATTATCGTAAGGGTTAATTGCGTGTTTCTAATTTTTTTGTTCCCCTCTTTTTTAAATGTCCAAAAACTATTTATTAAATAACTGTTAGTTACGGCTATACTAAAAGATAAACAATTAAACAAAACAACGAAGCCGCCACTATAGATATTAAAAATTTTCATTAGAATATTTAAAACTAAAAAATCTAAAGCAGTATTGTTTCCGCCAGTAATTAAAAAT
>JAGXRQ010000141.1 GCA_018335675.1 Bacteroidota bacterium
TATCCGCACCATACATTATGTAATCATACAAACGACCCATAATGCCTTGACCTTGTCGCTCAATACCTATACTCTTTATACAAGCACCACAAGGCGGTTTGGTAAATACGCCTGAACATCTTTACCGACAGCCCACTTCTTACTTGTTCGTTTCTTGTGAGACCTCTGACTTTATCCATTTATTCGGGGTCAGCTCATTGCTGTTTCTGTCAAGTAAGTCTGTCATCTTTATCAAAGTTTTGTTACCATTTCAAAGAACTATTGTATCTTTGTACCCTGTGGTAACGCAGGACACACAACTGCATACAACAGCGGGCTTATATTATAGCTTACTGAGGTGCATGTTTACAGTTTAGAATTTATTTATATATTTGGGTGGGTTTTGACAGTGACGAATCAGTTAAATCGCTACAATACAAGCCCGCGACCGTTACCAGCAAGCGTAGAAAACGACACGACCACCAAAAAACGACCTTAACACGACAGACAATTTCGCTGTTCTTTGACACAAACCGACCTGACTTTTCCGACACTCAATCCGACCAAAATGGTTTTAAAAATTTTTTCCCACCGCACTTTTTAAAAAATAATTTTATGCCTACCCACATTTTGCACATTTGGTTTTGCCCTGACACACAATGCCATCCCTTCAGCAAAACCAAAAGAGCAAAATTTTTCCAACGCACTTGTTCAGATTATGAAAATAAATTGTATTTTTGACAAAATTGTCAAGGCGAAAATTTCAAGGTAATGAAAGAAACATTTGGAGAATACATTCACAATTTGCGAGTTGAGCACGGCTTAACTCTGACAAAACTTGCTGCTGCACTTGATATTGACCAATCAACGCTTTCCAAGATTGAAAATCAAAAACGCAATGTTCCAGAAGAAATACTTCCCAAACTTGCCAAAGTTTTCAAACTGGACATTAAGACACTTGAAAAGGAATTTTTCAGCGAAAAAATCGCTGAAATGATTTATCGAGTTCCCGACTCAACAGAATTGTTGACACTTGCAGAGGAAAAAGCAAAATACTACAGAGTATCAAAGGTTAAACAAGGAAATTTAAAATTTTAAAAAATGGCGAAATCAATAGGACAATACTTAAACAAGGTTATTCAAGGCGACTGCTTAGAGGTAATGAAAAATATTCCGAGCAAATCCATTGATATGATTCTTTGTGATTTACCATACGGAACAACCCAAAACAAGTGGGATTCAGTAATTGACTTAGACCAACTTTGGGAACATTATGAAAGAATAATCAAAGATGAAGGAGCTATAGCCTTGACTTCACAAGGACTTTTTACAGCTAAGTTGATTATGAGTAATGAGAAGTTATTCAAATACAAAATCGTTTGGATTAAATCAAAATCAACAAACTTCCTTAACGCTAAAAAACAACCACTTCGTAAACACGAAGACATTTGCCTTTTTTATAAAAAGCAACCGACATACAACGCTCAAATGACCAATGGCGAAGCGTATGACAAAGGAATAAGAAAAGACCAATACACAGGAAGTTACGGAGACTTTAAGCCGAGACACGTTAAAAGTAATGGAGAGAGATACCCTAATGATGTTGTTTGCTACGAAGAACAACCAATAGACGATTTTGTGTATGTGAAAACAGCAGAATCAGAAGGACCAGTTTTACATCCAACACAAAAACCAATTGAATTAGGAAGATACTTAATAAAGACCTTTACAAAACCTGGGGATGTTGTCCTTGACAATGCCTGTGGAAGCGGTAGCTTTTTACTTTCTGCCATTCTTGAAAACAGACAATTTATAGGAATTGAAAAAAACGAAGATGTTTTACTTCATAAAGTAAAGCCAGTTGATTACATAAAAATTTGCACCGATAGGATTCACGAAACACTTAAACGCAAGGAGATTGAAGAATCAACTTTAAGATTATTCAATGAGCCAATTGCAAAATATCATACACTTAATTACAAAAACGGAAAGGCAAAAGCAAGTCCAGCAATTTATTAATTGAATTACCTGAAATGGCAAAAGTTACATACAACGAAAGAAGCTGGGCAATAGACGTAATAAGTGAAATCAGCTTACATCTTGCAAATAGAAGTTGGCACTTTAAAAGTGCAGGAGGTGAAAACACCATAAGCAATGAAAAGTCAAGTCTATTTCCTGATGTGTTGATTTTCAAAGACCAAACAAGAAATATTATTTTGCAAGGTTGGGAATTAAAAATGCCTGACACACCAATTAATGATGCTGAATTAATTCGCAATGCAATTAAAAAAGCCAAAATTTTACAAAGGGACAGTTTTATTCTGTGGAATGTAAAGAGTGCTGTTCTTTATTCAAAACAAGGAGAATCATTCTCAATTTTAAAAACTTGGAATGACATTGAGATTAATAACCGAGCAGAAGTAAAACCAAAAGAAACTCTTTGGAAATCCTTACTGCATACCATACTTTCAGACTTAAACAGCTTTTTTGAATCAGGAGAAATTTCAGATGATGTTTCTACAGAAATTTTAGCTGTTGATGCAATAATTGATGTTATACTCGAAAATATATCCTCGACAGCGGAAAATATAAGGTCAAATTTTAGGAGAAATTCCAGACTTGAAGCACAAATAAACAATTGGTGGTTATCCTCGGCTACTGAATATGGTTATAACCCGACAGCAGTAAAAGACGCTTCAAATAAATTACCTACTCTTTCAAAAGTAATATTAACAGATTGGGTTTTTAAAATCATCTTCGCAAATGTTCTGAAAAGACATTTTAATGAAGCAAGAGCAATAGAATCAATAAACAATGAAACTTCGATTGAGCAAGCGAAGGAAATAATTGCCTCAATATCCGAGCATTGCAATTTTTGGAACATTTTCAGCGATAACCTTGCAATTGAGTTCATTTCAACTTCTGCTTGGAAACAGATTATCCAGTTAAATCAATTTCTTTCATCAATCAACATTTCAGGAATTGAAATAGAAATCCTTCATAATTTACTCCAATCTTCGATAGTATCTGCAAAACGAAAGGTTGCAGGACAATTTGCTACTCCTAAAAAGTTAGCGGATTTATTGGTTAGATTAACCATAGAAGACAAAGAAGGAATTGTAATTGACCCTTGTTGCGGAACAGGAACAATAATCAATCAAGCATATTTGCTCAAAGAAGAATACGAGTTTAACCAAGACGAAATAATAAACAGCATTTGGGCATCAGACAAACATTCTTTCCCTATTCAATTATCTACACTTACATTGGCTAAGCCAAATAACATTGGCAAAGTGTTAAACATCTTTAGAAAGGATGTGATTGAATTAGAAACAGGGCAGAATGTAACCTTCAAAGACCCGAACAATGGAAACGATATTGTAAAACTTTTTCCTGCTATTGATTATGTTGTTTCAAACTTACCATTCATCAAGAGTAAAGAAATTGAAGTATTAAACCCGAACATAACAGAAATAAACAATTTCATTCAAGAAGAAGCTGACACCACAAAATCACTAAGTGGCAAAAGCGATATTTTCGCTTATATCCCCTTTTATTTACATCAATTGCTTTCTGAAAACGGAAAAATTGGGCTGATACTTTCTAATGCTTGGTTGGGAACTGATTACGGTGAAATTTTCTTAGAGTTAATTCAGAAATTCTATGACATTGAAACTGTTGTAATTTCAGGTAAAGGAAAGTGGTTTGACAATGCAGATGTAGTAACTACTTTTTTGATTGCAAAAAAGCGAAACCCAGATACTCCAATAGACCAAAACAGAACAATTTCATTTTGCACCCTAAAAGAAAGCATAAATGAAATCCCTGACATTAAACAATTGAGCGAAAGTATTTTGTTAGAAACAGATACTGAATTTGTAGCTATTCAGAATTATTCAGTCAATGAGATAGCCAATTTTGAAACAATTGGTGTTCCTTGGTGCGGTTACTTTGCAAATCTTAATTGGCTTACGGAAGTTTCAGAAAAACTAATTGATTGCAATCAGTTTTTCAATTTTACTCGTGGTGAAAGAAGAGGTTGGAATGCTTTATTTTATCCTGCATCTGGTCATAATATTGAAGCAGAATACATTAGACCTGTTCTGAAAAACCTAAGAGGAACATCAGGACTTTATTGCTCGGCAGATGCAGAAGCATTTTGCTGTTCAAGAAGTATTGAAGAATTGGAGCAACTAAATCATTCAGGTGCTTTGCAATGGATTAGAAGTTTTGAAAATCAAAACAACGAAACTGGCGTTCCACTTACTCAATCTTTGCGTAAAGCAAATATGTTTTGGTATGAGATGAAAACCGATAATATGGCTGACTTTGTCGCAAACGTAAATTACGATAGAAGTTTATTCATTGCAACCTTTGTAAACCGTTCATTCATTGACCAAAGAATGATTGGACTTTCGCTTAAAGAAGATTACCAAAATGAAAACAGAATTTTATTGCTTGCCTTATTGAATAGTGTTTTGAGTAAGTTTTTCATTGAAAGTTTTGGTTTTGGTAGAGGTTTAGGAGCACTTGATTTGAGAGCTACAAAATTTGAACGTGATTTTAAACTATTGAATTTTGAACTTTTATCAGAAGAACAAAAACAAAACATAATCAGTGCTTTTCAACCACTGGCAAATAGAAATAGGTTTCCTTTAGAACAAGAAGTGCAACAAACAGATAGAGTAAATTTTGAAAGAGTTCTTTTTGGAGCATTCGATATTTTTGAGCATTACGAAGCAATAAAATCATCCTTGTTACATCTGTATAGAATCAGATTTGCAGTAAAAACGAATTAGTATGGCGACAAAAAAATCAAATACAATGTTTCAGGGTTCTTTATTTGAGGAAGATTACCTCATTAGAACACTTGGTGCATTGGTTCATTCACCTGAAATTGCATTGACGGAATTGGTAGCCAATGCTTGGGATGCAGGAGCTACACGAGTTGAAATATTAATTCCTGATGATTACAATTTGAAATTAGTTGTTGAGGATAATGGAACAGGTTTAACTAAAGAGCAATTTGAAAACCGTTGGATGCGTTTGGGTTATAACAGAATTAAACATCAAGGAAAGAATGTAATTTTTCCGCCAAATGTTGATGGTAAAAGATTAGCTTATGGTAGAAATGGAGTTGGTAGACACGGTTTACTTTGCTTCAATAACGAATACACAGTAATAACAAATTCAGGAGGTAAACAATCTAAATTTGTAATATCTACAAAGAGCGAAAATCAACCGTTTATAATCAAGGAATACAACTTTGATAAATCCACCACATTCGGAACACGACTGGAAGTAATAGTAACCAAAAATCTACCTAAGCCCGAAAAAATACTGGAAATCATTTCAGCAAGATTTTTACACGACCCGAATTTTGTCATTTCCATAAACAAGCAAACTGTTCCATTAGAAGAACATTCAGGTCTTATTGATTCAACTGAAATAAAAGTTGATGACATTTCATTAATGGTACATTTTATTGATTCTCAAAAATCGGCAAGGTCAACCTTGTATCAAGGTATTGCATTTTGGCAAAGTAACAGGCTTGTTGGTGAGCCTTCTTGGGTTTTAGGAAGTGAAGTTGTTATTGACGGCAGAACAAAATTTGCAAAGCGTTATACTGTTGTAATTAAAACCAACGATTTAGCGGAATATATTTTTGAAGACTGGACTGGATTCAAGAAAGTTGAAACTATGAACAAGGTTTATGCAGAGGTTATTTCTTACGTAAACAAAATGTTTTCAGAAATTGCAAAAGACAGTATTGAGGAAACCAAACAACAAATTAAAAGTGATTTCTCTTCTGAATTTTCAAACTTAACACCACTTGCAAAATACGAAGTGAATGAAGCAATTGAAGCAATAACAATTGCACACCCAACTGCAAAACCTGAAACAATTTCTATTGCAATTGAAGCTATTATAAATCTTGAAAAATCAAGAACAGGCAAGGAATTACTTGTAAAGCTTGCGAAACTTTCTGATGATGATATTTCAGGGTTAAACAGTTTATTGGAAAAATGGTCAGTAAGAGATGCTTTAAGTGTATTGGACGAAATAGATAATAGAATTTCTGTTATTGAAGCTATTAGAAAACTATCAAAGGATGAGGATGTTGATGAACTCCACGTTTTACATCCACTTGTTACATCAGCAAGGTGGTTATTTGGACCTGAATTTGAATCTGCTGAATATTCATCCAATCGCCAGTTGCAGAGTGCCGTTGAAACTGTTTTTAAAAAGAAAATTGGGAAAGAAGTATTCAACAACTACCGTAAACGTCCAGACATTGTAGTTCTGAATGATGCTACTGCATCAATAACAGGAACAGAAATGTTTGATAACGAAACAGGACTTTCAACAGTAAACAAAGTTCTTATTATTGAACTGAAAAGAGGGAAATTTAAACTGTCACGTGAAGAACGAAATCAAGCACAAGGATATGTAGAAGACTTTGTAAACTGTGGTAGTTTAATTGGAACGCCATACATTGAAGCGTTTGTAGTTGGTGAGTCATTTTCAGAAAAAATACAGCCTATTTCGACAGTTCAGAATGAAAACAAAGTTGAAATGGGTAAAATTCGCATAACAACATTTGGACAATTGGTTGATACTGCGGAAAAGCGACTTTTTGGACTTAGACAAAAATTAAGTGAGCGTTATGATGATATTCCAGGAATGGATTTATTCAGACAACAAGCAACACAATTGAAAGTTGATTTTGTAAAAGAAGGAACAAATGGATAAGGCAACCCACAGGTGTAAGCACATTTGCAAACCGCTACAAGCCGATACGCAGACCAAAGTTTGCAAAAGAGCTTCCACCTCTCCAACCCGAGAAAAATTATTTTTTAAAATTTCCTTCCCTTCAAAAATTTTTAAAACCGCAACCGCACAACCGACACATAAAGACCAAAAAACAAGCCTGACAATGACAGCGAAACCCACGACAGACAGAAATCGAGTAGGTAAGGGGGAATCTCACCCCCAAACCTCTCACAGAACCGTGCTTGAACCTCTCGATTCACACGGCTCTTCATAATAAAAGACTGCGATTAAGGCATAAACCCAACTTTCCAATGCTCAAACATATACGGGTAGCATTTGGCTAATGATTGTAGATATTTGTATGCAAAGTACCAGTGCCTACGCCTAAATCTGCGATACTTGTTGCGTACCCATTTGGCTAATCGCTTGTTAAAATCACGAAATAAATGTCGTAACTCCGACTTACGAAATTTTGAGTAGTAATAGAGCCAGCCTCTGATTTTGGATTTCAAAATCTCCCCTATTCGGCTCAGACTAAAGTAAGTCCAATGATGTATTTTGAGTTTTCGCAATACATCATTTATTCG
>JAGXRQ010000142.1 GCA_018335675.1 Bacteroidota bacterium
TTGTATCCACTACTTCTCATTTCAGAAATTGTGTACCTTTGTTCTCTGGTTAAATGTTTCATTTTGCAACTTTTTTTTGACGAGGAAAGCCAATTTAAACTTTATCCATCAGGACAAGGGGAAAGATAATTTCTTTCTCCTTTGTCTTGAAAAATATTATTTACTTTATATCCTCGTAAAAAGTTGCATTAATTACTTGAATTTAGGTTATTAAAAAAGGGGTTGATGATTTTTTCAAAAACTACAACACAACTGTCTACGGAAACGGAACTATTGCTAAAATCGCTATTTACTGCGGAAGCATTGAAAACCTTGAAGAAAAGGTTTTTCCTTACTTGACTGATGAAATGAAAATTTCACCAGATGTTATACTGAAATATCATAAAGGAAATAAGAAATACAAACTGCCAAAAGAAAACGAAACAGAATTTGCTTCTTTAGATACTCCTCTTTCAAAGAAAAAAATCATTTTACTCGTTCAGGTTGGTAAAGAAGGGTGGGATTGTAGAAGTTTGACTGGTGTTATTCTTTCTCAAAAAGGCGATTGCCCGACAAATATGGTTTTGCAAACCAGTTGTCGTTGTTTGCGACAGGTTGACCGAGACAAACAGGAAACAGCTATAATTTGGTTGAATGAAGAAAACGCAAAATCATTAGACAAACAACTGAAAGAAGAACAACACACAAGCATTGAAGAATTAAATAATCTTGGTAAACAGGACAAAACCGAAATGATTGAAAGGTTTTCTCGATTAGATTTTCTTAAACTTCCAAAAATTGATTTTTTTCAATTAAAAGTTGAATACAACACTATAACGGTTGAAGAAAATGCTGAACCCGAAAACAAAATTAAAAGCATTGTACCAAAAGATAGTTTTAATAAAGCAGTAATCGTACAACGTGGATTAAGCCAGAAAGATGAAAAGACTAAAGATTTTGTAAACAAAGTTAAAGGCGAACCTACAAACTTTTATAATTGGTTGTTTGTAATTTCCAAAGGGAGTTTCAATACTATTTCATTAAATGACTTAATGAAATTTGAAACAGAACTTGAAAAGATATTCCAAACAATTACAGTTGAAGAAAAGAAAAAAAGATATTTTAATGATTTATACAACCACATTAAAATTCAATCTGAAATTCGTTTGGCTTTTCATTGTAAACGGAATTTTGAAACTAAATCTGAAATCATACCCGATACTGCTCAAATGCTTATAGTTGAGAATTTGCAATCTGTACCAAAAAATGACAAACTATTCCCGAGTGTTGAAGAAACAAAGAAAATTATTGATACTGATACAAAAAATACCTCCCTTGAAATAGACGAAACCGAAATAAAAAAAGCATTTGAAATAATTAAACAAAACCTTGAGCAGCAAGGAATGGGCAATTTTGTTCCTGACTTTAATCAATACAAATCACAATACGACTTTTCGCCTGCTGTTAAATCAAAATATCAAACTTTTCATTATTTACCTTACGACTTTTGGCAGAGTGGGTTTGAATTAAAATTTTTGAAAGAGGTTATAACCCTTAAAGAATTTAATGAACGTAAACTTGAAATATATTACAACGGAGAAAAGCACATTACCGATTTTAGAATTTTATGTTTTGCAAAAAAAGGTAATAATTACCAAAGAGTTGGTTTATATACACCCGATTTTTTGATTATTAAACGCAAGGATAATGCAATAAGCAAAGTTTTAATTGTAGAGACTAAAGGAAGTGGCTTTGCTGAACAAACAACTTTTAAACTTCGTAAGAAATTTATGGAAACCGAGTTTTTGCAAATGAATAACGAAAAATTCGGATACAAGAAATTTGAATACCTGTTTTTACAGGACGATGCAAAGTTTGATGATAACCTTGCAAAACTAAATGAAACCATTGTTGAATTTATTAAAGACTAAAATATATGCCGATAAAATACATTTCACATATTCCGAACACCGTTGAAGGACAAGCAATTTTAGATAATTTTGTTCGCACTCGCAGAGTACTAAGATACAGAGACAACGATAAAGTTTTTGACCGTGTTAAAAGAGGTCTTCCACTTTACGAGGTTGAAAAAATTGAAAGCATTGGAAATAACCCGAATAATCTTATAATTCGTGGTGAGTGCCTTTCTGCTTGTGCTTATCTCAAAGACAAAGGAATTAAAGTTGATTTGGTTTACATTGACCCACCTTTTGCAAGCGGTGCCGATTATGCCAAAAAAGTTTTTATAAGACGTAATCCTAAATTGGCTGAAAAAATTGCCAAAGAAGATGAAAAATTAGACATTGAAGAATTACGTGCATTTGAAGAGAAAATGTATGGCGACATTTGGAATAAAGAAGACTATTTGAATTGGATGTATGAAAATTTATTAGGTATTAAAAGCATAATGAGTGACACCGCAAGCATTTATGTACACCTTGATTGGCATATCGGGCATTATGTAAAAATATTAATGGATGAAGTCTTTGGTGAGGATAATTTTAAGAATGAAATTGCTTACGGTTATAGAATACAAGGGATTAATCAAAGTTGTTGGCCAAGAAAACACGATGTACTTTTTTATTATTCAAAAGGCGATGTAAATATTTTTAACCCTGAAAAGGAAACTGTAATTTATGAAAAACCATTTATTGACACTCAAAAAGAGGAGCCCGATTTGTCATTGTTGAAACAAAAAGAAAAAGATGAAATAAATGAATGTTTAAAAAACAATTTACCTATACCAGATAAATATAAATCTAAGCTTTTCAATAAGTACTTTTCAGAAGTATTCGTAAGAGATATATGGGATTGCGATTATACAAAACCAATTATTAGTGGTTCTGATGAATACTTGGGTTATAGTACTCAAAAATCGGAAGGTTTGCTTAATCGTATTATTAAATCAAGTAGCAATGAGGGGTTCTTAATTGCAGATTTTTTTGGAGGAAGTGGCGTAACTGCTAAAGTAGCAAATGATTTAAAAAGAAATTTCATTCACGTTGATATTGGCATTAATAGTATACAAACTGTAAGAGACAGATTAAAACAAGCCAATGCAGAATTTGATATATTAGACGTAAAAGACGGTGTTTCTCTTTTCCGTAATCCTGTGCAAACAATGGATAAATTAAAATCATTGATTACAGGCTTACGAAACGAAGATGGTTTAGATAATTTTTGGGAAGGTGCAATTAACGACAGTAAACTTGGTTTAGTTCCTGTTTACGTACCAAACCTGTTAGACCATAGCACGAAAGTTTTAGATATACCTTTAATGAACCGCATAATTAACGAAGCCATACCTGACTTACCTGATAATACAAAACAAGTTATTGTCTACTACATTGACATTGACGATGAAAAGGAATTGCTGAAATTCATTGATGAATACAACAATACTGACGTAAAAATTCTGCTTCGTGACTTAAAAGAAATTTTAGATGAAGTTGTAATCAACGACATTATTGAATTTGAAGTAAAAGAAACAGAAATTGAGTTTACCAAATTCATCAGCGACCGTTTATTGCAAAAAATTGATGAATACAACCAAAAGAAAGGATTAAACGGGAAGAAAGCAGAGCAACTTACCATTGGAGAAAATGAAGATGCAGAAAATGATGAAAATGGCAACAATGAAGAACCCGAAACCGAAGAAAAGACTAAAAAGAAAAAATTCGTTCCAATTGAAATAAGTGATAATGGACTGGAATTAATTGAAATGATTTCGCTTGACAGCACAAATACAGAAGGCATTTGGAAAAGTGACTATGAAATAAAAATTGACAAGAATGGTTATTTGGCAATCAATGGAAAGAAATCAAAAGACTTTTGGAATGGAAAAATATCATATGAAAAGAAACCTTTAAGAATGAAAGTTAGAAATATAGCAGGAGACGAAACTATATTGAATATTTCTGAAAACCAAGACAAGGAAGAAGTAAAAACAAAAACAAAAAAGAAATAGCCAACGCATTTGCAAGCACATTTAAAAACCGCGCCATCCAACGCTAATCCAAAGTTTTTAAAAGAGTGTCTTGTCCTAAAATAGGTTTACACAAAAAAGTGTAACAATGGACAAAAGAAGTAAATTAATTTCAGGATTAAGAGATGGTAAAATAGTCATTCAAAAACCGAATAAATATTTTACCGAAGCAGAAAAACATCACATAATAAAAGAGCTATTGTCTACTGGTTGTACAAAAGCAGAAATTTGGCAAAAATATACCGGGCAAAACGAAGAACACGGTCAAT
>JAGXRQ010000143.1 GCA_018335675.1 Bacteroidota bacterium
CTCGTGGCGACAAACCGCTGTTCATCCTGGACGTCTCAGTCCCTCCGAACGTCGGTCCAGCATCTTGGACTGAAATAGAAAAAACGATGCCCAATGTCCTGCGCGTTGATGGTTCAATCGTTTCCATCCCCGACATAGACATGAATACTGTCAAAATCGCCGGAGTAGCTGAGGGAACGATCTTCAGTTGCTGGGCTGAAGGTATGATGCACGCCGGTGAGCGAGAAGGGCAAAACCATGTTGGATCAATTGATCCAGATTATGCCAAGAGGGTGCTTCGGTGGATGCAACGATATGCCTTCCAAATAGCCCCTCCCACAAACTTCGGCCAAATCGTTCCTCCGAACGTCTTCAAACGACTACGCGGCTAAACCTCGAAACTCGCTAAGGGCGGGCAGGATTCCTCGGAACCTACTCGCCCTTTTTCTTTTAATTAAATAATGTTATAATTAATTATTATAATAATAAAAATATGTCTTTCATAACATTAATTCCTCTAATAAGTTTTATCTTTGTTATATTTTTAGGTATTTTTGTTTATAAAAAAAATACTCGTCTTAAAATTAACATTATTTTCTTTTGGTTAAGCATGGTTGTGGCTGTTTGGCTTTTTGGAACGTTTATGATGTTTCTTAGTAAAAACAATGACGCGGCGGCAATTTTCTGGGATCGTTTTATTTATTTAGGCGTAGTTTTTATTCCTTCTGTTTTTTATCATTTTGGATTAGTTTTTAATAAATTAAAAAATAAATTTTTACTTCTTTTAGGTTATATTTTTTCTATTTTTTTCTTAATTATCAGCCGAACTGATTATTTCGTTACCAGTCTTTTTAGGTATACGTGGGGAATTCATACTCAAGCAGGGTTTTTCCACCATCTTTATTTAATTTTCTTTACAATCTATATTTCTCTTTTCTTTTTAAGTTTTTACAAAACATACAAAACATCATCTGGTTTATTAAAACAACAAACAAAATATATTTTATTAGCCTTTATCTTTTTAATTTTAGTAGGAGCAACGGCGTTTTTACCGGCATATAAAATAAGTATTTATCCCTTTTCTTATATCGCTGGTGTTGTATTTACTTCCGTTGTTGCTTATGCAATTGTTCGTTATCGATTGATGGATATTCGGCTTGTTATTAGAAGTTTTACTATCTACGGTTTTTCTTTTTTTGTTTCTGTTGGTCTTTCATTATTATCGATGTTTCTGGCTACAAAATATTTATCTTTTTATATATCATCACCAGTTGTTGGAGCCATAATTTTAATTGGGGGTATTATTATTTTCCAATTAGTGAAAGAAAGTTTTAGTAAGTTTGCTAATAAGCATCTTTTTTATACTCTTTATTCCTATGAAAAAACTTTGGGTGATTTAACGGAAAAATTATCACGAACAATTGATTTAGACCGCTTAGTTAATTTAACAGTTGAAACAATTAAGGATGTGATGAAGTTAGATAAAGTCGGCCTGGTCTTGCACAAAATAAAAACATTAAAAAGTGAATTAAAATTAATTGAAAACCATCAAATCAAAAATGGCGAGAGTTTTTCAAAAGAAGAGTCAGATCAAGCCAATTTTTATTTAGCGCAAAATGTTTCTTTTGAAAAAATAAAAATAAATACTTTAATTCAAAATGATTTAATTGTTAATTATTTAGAAAAAACAAAAAAACCATTGGTCAAAGACGAAATTAGCCACTTAATTGAAGAGTTTGACAATGAAAAAGATCGAGAAATTTTTAGAAAATTAGATGAATCAATGAAGGAATTAGGCGCCAGTCTTTACCTTCCTTTAATTATTGAGAGCAAATTAATTGGTTTGTTTGTTTTGGGTAAAAAAATATCTGGCGACGCCTACACTATTCAAGATTTGAATCTTTTAGAAACAGTCGCCAACCAAATTGCCATTGCCATTAACAATGCTCAGCTTTATGAGCAAAGCCAATATTTTAATCAAATTTTAAAAGTAAGAGTAGCGGAAGCAACTAAAGAATTGGCCGAGGCCTATCGTGAATTAAAAAAATTAGATGATTCAAAAACAGAATTTTTATCACTGGCTTCTCACCAACTCAGAACTCCCCTTTCAGCTATTAAAGGATATCTTTCAATAGTAATGGAAGGAAATTTTGGCAAGCTACAAAAAAAAACAGAAGGCGCCATCAAAGATGTTTATCAAAGCAATGAAAGATTAATTAACTTGGTTAATGATTTGTTGAACATTACCCGCATTGAAGCCGGCCGACTTGAATATTGCCCGCAACAAACAAATTTAAGCAATTTGATTCAAGAAGTAATTAAAGAGTTAGAAATGACAGCAAAAAATAAAAATTTAACTTTAATTTCTAAAATAGCAAAAATTCCACAAATTAATCTTGACCCAAATAAAATTAGACAAGTTTTAATAAACTTAATCGACAACGCAATTAAATATACTGAAAAGGGCGGCATTACTATTCAGGCTAAAAAAGTTAAAGATCAAATTATGGTTGAAATCAAAGATACCGGCATTGGCATTAACAAAGAAAAAATGGAAACTCTTTTTCAATGGTTCTCCCGAGGGAAGGGGACGTTGAAACTTGATGCCGGCGGTTTTGGGTTAGGTCTTTATATCGCTAAAAAAATAATAGAAAAAGCTAATGGGAAAATTTGGGCTGAGAGCAAGGGAAATGATAAAGGAACAACCTTTTCGTTTAGTTTACCGATTAAATAATTTTTAATTTTATAATTTTATAATTTTTAAATAAATCTTAAATTTTAAATTTTAAAATGGCCGGGGACTTCAGTATTAAAATTAAAAATCGAAACGCCAAAGCTAATTTAAAAACGAGATAGATAATTTTTAATTTTTGTGATTTTTAATTTTTAAATAAATCTTAAATTTTAAAATAAAATGAAATATGATTTAGAAGAGCGGGCGGCAAGGTTCGGAGAGAATATTATTGATTTTGTAAAAACATTAGAAAAAAACGAAATAAACAAACCACTGATAACACAAATAATTAGATCGGCCACCAGCATTGGCGCTAATTATATGGAAGCCAATCAAGCATCTTCCAAAAAAGACTTTAAAAATAAAATTAATATTTCTAGAAAAGAAGCAAACGAAACAAAGCATTGGATAAGAATGATTGCCAGGGCTAACCCAGATAAAAATAATATTTGTAAAAAATTATGGCAAGAATCACACGAATTAACTCTTATTTTTGCCAAAATCGCCAAAAATTGTATTGAAAAATTAAGATTTAAAAATTAAAAAATTCTTGTTTTTTATTAAGATTAAGCTATAATAAGATATATTTATATTTATAAACCTGAAAATTATGAATAACAACGATAAAAACAAAAAAATCAAAGTTTTGCTGGCCGAAGACGAAGACATATTAAGACGAATATATTTAACAAAATTTGAAACTGAGGGATTAGAAGTTTTTGCGGCGATTAATGGAGAAGAAGCATTTGAGCTGGCCATTAAAAATGAGCCGGACATCATTTTATTAGATGTAATCATGCCAAAGGCTGATGGGTTTTTTACATTGAAAAAATTGAAAGAAAATGAAAAAACGAAAGATATTCCTGTAATGATGCTAACCAATTTAGCTCAAAATGGAGATTTAGAAGAAGGAAAAAAACTTGGCGCAATTGATTATTTAGTTAAGGCTGATTTAACCCCCTTGCAAGTAGTCCAAAAAATTAAAGAGTTTTTGAAAAAATAATTAAAAACGCGATTCTAATATATCCCGCCTCTTTTTTAAAACATTATTGAAGTGGCGGGACCAGTGCATACCAATTATACGAATAATAAAAACAAAAAACTAATTTACCCCGAATTATCTTATTTTATTACT
>JAGXRQ010000144.1 GCA_018335675.1 Bacteroidota bacterium
TCAAATCTGAACTATTCATATTTACACTTTGTCCGCTGGCAGAAATTTCGTAAGGTTTAACTGAATAATCTGTTCCTGCAAAAAGATATTGTCCTTCAAATTGTGAATTAGCAAGATTAACAATAGTATCAAGATAATTGTTAAATTTTTGAGCATAATCCTGCACAGAGGTTGCATTTGTTGGATTTTTGAGATTTACGGTATCAACAATCATCATCTGAGTTTGATTTTGGATCCCTTCAAGTGCAGAAATTGAATAATTCGTAAAAGCTATCCCATTCTCAATATTTTTCTTGAATGAGGTAATACTTTTCAGTCTTTCGTTAAAGCCAATTATTTTTCCGCTCCCCAGGGGTGAGTCGGAAGGTTTGTTAACTTTTTTCTGAGTAATAATTTTTCTTTGAACTTCACCCATACTGCTTCTTAGAGAAGTAAGATGATTCAAAAAAGATTGCTGTACATTTCTATCGGATATTCTCATAATGCTATACTATACTCAATAAGGTTTCTATTAATTGGTCTGCTATCTTTATCAATTTTGCCGATGCATCATATGATTTTTGATACTTTAGAATATCCATCATTTCTTCATCAATTGATACCGATGAGTAGGATGCTTTCTGATATTCAAGTTCATCCAGAACAAGCTTATAAGATTCGGAACTTTTCTCAAGCATATTTTTATAGCTTGCCATATCTGAAATAAAACTTGAGTATTTTTCAAGGTAAGTTAACCCTGAAATTGTTTTTTGATCTTTCAATCCGGCTATATTCATTGCAATTGCATTGTTACCGTCCGTTCCGTCACCCGATGCGGCAATCATACGAACATCGCTAAGAATACCGGCATCTATTGCAAAAGCTCCTTTTTCGTATTCGCTGAAAAAGTTAATTCCGCTATGAGGAGGATTCGTGTATGTATAACCGGTTTTGTGGATTTCATTTACATTGGATACTATGCTTTGTGCTATTGAGTCAAGCGAACTTAGAAATGAAGGAATATCCTGGGAATGACTCTTAAGGATGGCTCCTAATTCGCCTTCGTTTATTGACAAAGTCGTATTACCTGACCCGTCTTTTAGAAATAGCTTACCGTTATCCTCCACAACTTTAAAATCAATATTATGATACTGATCTACAGCCAGTAAACCGCCGATGCTTACATTTGCAGAGCCATTTTCATCTTGATAAACCGTCAGATTTACCAACTTGCTGAGTTCTGTTATAACATTATCTCTTTGATCCATTAAATCATTCGACGTCACTCCGCGGCTCTGTGCCTCAAATATCTGTCTATTAAGAGTATTGATTTGTTTTACATAAAAGTTTATTTCATTTGTTACCTGAACCGCTTCATTTTTAAGCTCGGCTTTGATTTTATTATATCCTTGATACAGTTCGTTGAACCTATTGGTTAACTGCCTTCCGCTATTAGCTATATTATTTCTAAGCTGAACGGATGTTGGATTTGTCGATAACTCACCCCATGAATTGAAGAAAGAGGTTATTAAACTTGACAATCCAAGGTCCGATGGTTCGGATAATAAAACCTCGAGTTTGGAATAAATCTGGTTTTGTTTGTCAAACATTGATTGGGATTGAGAGAACTTCCTTAACTGAGTATCTATCATCTGGTCTCTTACACGAACTATGTCCGCTATTTTGACTCCTGCTCCCATAGTAAAAGAATTCACCTTTGCAGGCGTCTCTGAAGTAAGAAGCACCCTCTGCCTTGAAAAGGCAGGATTATTTGCGTTTGACACATTATGTGAGGTGACGGTTAATGCACTTTGATAAACCGACAAACTTCTTCTTGCAATATCGTATATTCTACTAATAGCCATGATTACATTTTTCTATTTATAAAATTCTGTTTCTTACCGGCAAATAAGACTTTGAACATTTCAGTTATGAATTGTTTTTTGTGTTCTAACAAAAACATGTTGTTTTGATTAAGATTCCTGCTTTGTTCTAGTACCGCTTTTAATTCTAATTCAAGAGAAACAATTTCTTCAACTTCCTCTTTTTTCAATCTTTGCATCATTATTGTGCTGAATTTTTCATTCAATAATTTTTCTTTAGGAAGATTTAAAGATATAAGTAGTTCCTCTTTTAGCTTAAGTCTTAATTTTTCTTCTTGTTGAATACGCGACAGGATCAATTCCTCTTTTTTTGTTAATTCTATAAAACCGTCATAATTGTACTTTATAAGTAGTTTTTGTTTTTCTACATAAACCGAATTTAACTCAACGAAGCATTGTATCGTATTCTGTAAGTACTCTATAATTTTGTTTCTAACCATCTATTAAATCTCCAAAAAATTAATATATCCCATTACTCTTGCTACGTAGGTTTTTGTTTCTTCAAAGGGAGGAATTCCTTTGTATTTATTAACATTTCCGGGACCGGCATTATATGCTGCAAGAGCAAGTTTCAAATCCCCATCATATTGTCGAAGCATTTGGGCAAAATATTTAGTCCCTCCATGAATATTTTCGACAGGATCCCATACATTTCTAACTCCCATATCTTTAGCCGTACCATCCATCAATTGCATCAAACCTTTTGCGCTTGCTTTTGAAATAGCTTTCTCATTTGCTGCAGATTCTGCAAGAATTATCGATTTAATAATCGATTCATTAATTCCATACGCTTTTGCCGCCGATTTAATAATAGGTTGAAAGCGATCAAGGCGACCCAAAGCATTTTTACTTGGAGCAATTGCGCCAACCGACAAATTGCTTAAATCCACCGATGGAGTTTTTCCCTGTAACGCAGGTCTAATCCTTGCAATGTATGATTCCGGGAATTTCTCCCCGGTCAATCGTTCATAAATAGCTTCCGCAACCCCGAATCCTCTTGACTTTGACATGTAAGATGCCATTTCTGACTCGAATAATGTATCCAGGACATCTCCGCCAAAAGATTCTTCTCCAAATAGTCCTCCGGTAGTTTGTGTCATACTCTTTATCATCATAGAAGTAAGCAGACTTTCAAAATCTTTGCTTGCCTTAGCCAATTTTTTCTTCCCGGCATCATCCATTTCAATCGCCGGTTTTTGAGGTCTGGCTACATGCCGGATATCATCTGTTACTTTTAAGTCTATTAGTTCCATTTTGCTAAATAATTATTAATTCTGCCTGTAAAGCCCCGGCTTCTTTTAAAGCCTGGAATATCGCAATAATATCTCTCGGCGATACTTTCAATGAATTCAAAGCGGCTGCAACTTCCTGCACATTATTAGCACCTTGAATTGATACCACATTACTCTGATCGGTATTTACATAAGGAACTTGATTGTTAAATAAAGCCGTTGTTCCCTGCGAAAAAGCGCCGGGTTGTGAAATAACAGGATAGCTTCTTATTTCGATACTTAAGTTACCGTGAGAGATAGTTGCCGGTAGTATTTTTACTGCGCTGCCTGCTACAACAGTCCCCGTTCTTTCATTAAGTACAACTCTTGCGGCTACATCTGTTTGTACCTCGATTGCCTCAAGTTCTGCTAAAAAAGAAGTTAGATTATTTTGAAAAGATGGAGGAACATTTACTTGCACTTCTGACGCATCAACTGCAACCGCAACATCACCCCCAAATTTCTGATTAACAGCATTTGATATATTATTTGCTGTTGTAAAGTCGGGGGATTTCAATAAAACGTTAACCATATTTCCGACAGGGTTATTTCCTTCAAACTCTGTTTGCATTATGCCACCGTTAGGAATTCTTCCGCTCAATGCATGATTTTTAGCAACTCTTCCCCCCGAGCCG
>JAGXRQ010000145.1 GCA_018335675.1 Bacteroidota bacterium
ATAAGCAAGGAAAATAACAATATCCACCTTCAACATGTAAACAACCTTCATGCTCAACTGCGTAAATTCCTAAGACAATTTAATGGTGTAAGTTCAAAATATCTACAAAACTATCTAAACTGGTTTGCATATAAAGATAAACTATATGGAACGAAGTCAACCATTAAACAATGGTTCTACGCAATTCTTGCTACGCCATACGCATATGAGCTGTTTTTGCAATTTAAAGATAATGCTGTTAATATTAGAACTTAGCCATAATAATTAATTGACTAATAATAAACCTAATCAAAAAAAACTCATTAGAATTGCAAATTACTGAATTAATTTAGGTTTAAAACATCATAAGTATTGTTTTTGATTTGCTTACACCAAAGCTTTGGATATTAGAATTATCCGGCAAAAGAAATATTTAATAAAAGGAAATTGAACCGATTAACCAAACATTTATAGGTTCAGGGGATATCTTCAATGCAAAAAAAAGGCTCATTTCTGAGCCTTTTTTTACAACTTATTTTCATAAGTAATTATATCCATTCCTTTTTTTATAGCCTCCTCATTAAGAGGGATAAGGTTGTGGTATCTTTCTGGCAGTACCTTTTTCAAACCTTTGATTACATTCTCCAAATCAAGAATAGGTTTTATTTTTAGAAAACCACCAATAACAATCATATTGAAAACTTTGGTGTTATTCATTTTTACTGAAGCGTCGTAAGCCTCAATAGCACAAATATTAATATCCTTTCTTTTAGGAGTGCGCGTAATACCATTTTTCTCATAAATAAGCAGTCCACCGGGCTTTACAGCATCTTCGAATTTATCCATAGATGGTTGATTAAGCACAATAGCTGTGTCAAAACGGTTAAGAACCGGCGAGCTAATTAATTCATCGCTGATTATAGCAGTACAATTCGCTGTACCGCCTCTCATTTCAGGACCATAAGATGGCATCCAGCTTACTTCTTTATTTTGCATTACTCCGCTATAGCAAAGTATTTGCCCCATTGAGAGAACGCCTTGGCCGCCAAATCCGGCTATGATAATTTCTTCTGTCATAACTTATATAGTTTTTATTGAGGTACTTTAATATCTCCAAGTGGATAAAATGGGAACATATTTTCTTCCATCCATTTATTAGATTCAACAGGTGTCATTTTCCAGCCTGAAGGGCAGTTTGAAACTATTTCTACTAAGCAAGTTCCTTTATTTTCCTTTTGATATTCCATGGCTTTTTTCAAAGCTCTTTTAGCCTTTCTGGCATTACCTGGAGTATGAACTGACTGCCTTGTAACATAATATGAACCCGGCAAAGTTGCTATAATTTCAGTAATCTTAAGAGGATTACCCATTGTTGCAACATCTCTTCCTCTAGGAGAGGTTGAGCTTTTCATTCCAGGGAGAGTAGTAGGTGCCATTTGACCACCCGTCATACCATAAATGCCATTGTTAATAAATACAATAAGAATGTTCTCACCCCTATTGCAAGCATGAATTGTTTCAGCAGTTCCAATAGCAGCTAAGTCGCCATCTCCTTGATATGTGAAGACATATTTCTCAGGGAAAACCCTTTTAATACCTGTTGCAACAGCAGTAGCTCTACCATGAGCAGCTTCCTGCATATCAACATCAAAATAATAATATGCCAATACAGAGCAACCAACCGGTGCAACACCGATAGTTTGTTCTTGAATTCCTAATTCATCTATTACTTCTGCAAGCATTCTATGAGCAGTTCCATGTCCACAACCCGGACAATAGTGCATAACTTTGTCTGTTAGAACGTTTGTTTTCTTGTAAACAAGATTTTCGGGTTTTATTAAATTTTCTGACATAACTATCCTCCAATAATTTTTTGTTCTAATGCATTTAGAATTTCTTCGGGAGATGGGATAATACCACCAAATCTACCGTAATGTTCAACTTTCGTTTTTCCGTTTACAGCCAGCCTAACATCTTCAACCATCTGACCTGCATTCATTTCAACTGTCAAAATACCTTTAACTTTAGGAGCTAATTCTTCAAAAATCTTAACAGGGAATGGGTATAATGAAATTGGTCGAACTAAACCAACTTTAATGCCTTTTGCACGAGCCATTTCCATCGCTTTTCTTGTGATACGAGCACATGAACCAAATGCAGTAAAAAGATATTCTGCATCTTCTGTCATAATTGTTTCAAACCTTACTTCAGCCTTTTCGATTTCTCTGTATTTTGCTTGAAGTCTAAAGTTTAATTTTTCCTGATCCTCAGATTTCAAGTACAAGGAAGTTACAATAACAGAATCTTTACCTGGTTTTTTACCAACAGTAGCCCATTCATAATCCTTATTTTCTCTAGGCATTTGTTCAAATAATTCTACTTTTTCCATCATTTGACCTATTATACCATCAGAAAGAATCATAACCGTGTTGCGATATTTAAACGCAAGCTCATAGCCCAACTTAACAAAATCAACAGTTTCCTGAACAGTAGCAGGCGCCAAAACAATAAGTTTATAATCACCATGTCCTCCACCTTTTACTGCCTGAAAATAATCTGACTGCGAAGGCTGAATAGTTCCTAATCCGGGGCCACCTCTTACAATATTAACAACTATGCAAGGTAATTCAGCACCAGCAATATAAGACAACCCTTCCTGCTTTAAGCTAATACCAGGACTAGATGAGCTAGTCATAGTTCTTTTACCGCAAGCTGCAGCTCCATAAACCATATTTATTGCTGCTACTTCGCTTTCTGCTTGGAGAACAACCATCCCGGTTCGTTCATAAGGGTTTTCATGCATTAAATACTCTATAATCTCAGATTGTGGAGTAATAGGATAACCGAAGTAAGCATCTGTACCTGCGCGAATGGCGGCCTCTGCCAAAGCTTCGTTTCCCTTCATTAACCGTAATTCTTTCATGATTTTATTTGATTAAATAGGTCAATTAAATACTTTAAATTTATACTTAATCACGGATGACAATACAATTTCAGTTAATTGACGTCGTCCTTTGCAAGTATTAATGATTCAAACAATTGTTATTTTTCTCTGTAAACTGTAATAACTGCATCAGGACAAACTACTGCGCAGCTAGCACAACCCACGCAGTTGGAATTTATTTTAACTGAATAATGATAACCTTTAGTGTTAACTTCCTGGCTCATCGCTAAAACCTGATTCGGACATGCAGCTAAGCACACCTCGCAACCTTTACATTTTTCAATGTCAATAACAACTACACCTCTTTTAGCCATTGTTATTCTATATTTAAGTTTTTATGCTGATTTATTAAATTTTCATTGTGTGGCAAAACTATAATTATTTATTAAAATTGAGAGGTTTAAAATGAAATATTTTTGTTAAATCTTGTTATTTTGTTGAATATCAATACAAAAACACATCTTTCATAATGAAATCAGTACTTGTATGTAATTCATTTCGATTAAACTATAAATTATCTTAAATCCTTTAAGCATATTGGATAATTTAGTAATTTGGGTGCAATATTTAAATAAAATTAAAAACTTCTTAAAAATATTCATTATGAGCGCAAATGACAAAGTAATATCCGCATTGACAAAAGCAGGAAAACCTCTTAAACCGGGAGAAATTGCTGAAATGGCAGGCATTGATAAAAAAGAGGTTGAAAAAGCTATTAAAACTTTAAAAGCTGAAGGTAAAATTGATTCACCTGTGAGGTGTTTTTATGGGATAAAGAAGTAGGTTTGGGGTTTGGCTTTGAACATTCCTCGCTAAAAGCCGCAAAATAAAAAGCACGCCAAAACCGCAAAGGCAGTTGCAACTACTTTAGTGGTATAGTCATGACTTTGCGCACCCTTTAGTTTGCAAAAAGGAATTTCTAATAAGTTTTACATAGTAATTTTGAACTTATTAATCAATCCACAAAGAAACAGGGTGAATCAGTTTGCGCCAAAGGAATTCAGACCTATGCAAAGATTAAGAACCCTTTTTCTTTGAGAGCTAGATCAAGATAGAAATTTAGGTTAGAGACCTATTATCAAGGACTTGGATAAAACTCTCTTTGTGGATTTAAAAACAATATTATGGAACAAAAGTACGTAATTGGAATTGATATT
>JAGXRQ010000146.1 GCA_018335675.1 Bacteroidota bacterium
TCGTTCATTGTTCTAAAAAGGGATATCAAGTCATAATGCAATATCATAAAAATTTCTCGGAGCCTTTGATGTTCAAACGTCGCATATAAATCTGAAAACTCCGCGTTAACTTGACTACTTGATAATAACTCCCGATATTGAAACTCAATATAATTCTCTATATCCATAGAAATCCCTCACAATATGTCAAAAAATCGAAATCCTTATTTCATGAAATAAAAAGATTCGGATCTCGTAATACTACATATCCTTTCCTACCTTGCCCTACACCCAGCTAACTGTGTCGTAATGAATATCTGTCCAGTTATATCTTTTAACAGCCTCGGTTAGAATGCTTAAAAAGTTTTGGCGATCGTCATTATCAAGGTATCCGTCATTGCGAGCATTGCCACGAGAAGTAAGGTGGTACAACGCTCCAGAATATTCTATGCGTTTTGGCCTAACCATTAGAAAAAGCTATAATGATATTTATTGGCTTGCAAGACCTGACCCCACTTGGTAGCCTTATTTGCTGTGTAGTTTTATAATGACTACCGAAACGCTTTTACCAATTTGAGCCACGTAGGACAACCTTCTATTTGTACATTTTGCAGACCTTTAGGCTCAATTTTCTTTAGGCCATCAGCATACTCACGTAAAGGCCAATCCAAAAATTTTTCTGCTGTATTTTGCAATACCTTAAAAAGCTCTTGTTCATATTCTGGCTGTGTGGATAGCACCTGTTCAAGTGATCGTTTTGGAAATAACATAAGGTAGGTGTTAGTAGCTATTGCCTTTGATTTATTCCAAATGAAATGAACAGGAGGTTTATTATCTTTTCCACGACCCATATAAGTACATAAATAAGGTGCTGGCTTGCGGTTTTCCTGTTTATACCATGGATGGCGGTTTTTGACTAGAGCTCGATTGACGATTCCTTCATTTTTACCTTTAAGCAAATATTTATAAAATTCAGGATATAATATAGAAATATCGTTTTCGGAGAGGTTGCAATCGATAAGAACTAATTGTGGCTTTACATTAGGGTATCCGTCTTCATCGGATTCAATTATATTAGATTGGAGTACCCTCGATTTAGGTAGAATTGGCCGAAGAGCATTTTCTGGAATTCCAAGTATTTTTGCTTCTTTTCTCTCTAATATAAAAAAGTTATTTGCACCTGTTGCTATACCTCTACGAACTTCAAACAGATCACTTATCAGGCAGCTATTTATCTTATCAACACTCTTGTTTATTGGTATATTCCAAATATTTTGACTACTAAGGTCTGAGACTTTGACATCTTCGCTAAAATATGGCTTTAACAAACTTTTACCGAAACTTAAAGTCGCGATTGTTTTTGAATCTGGCTTTTTATTTCTAAACACCACAACAGATGGTATAATTTTTACACTCTCAAATTGGGGAACTGTAGCATCGTAATTATGAATACGAAGTAGTTGTACTTTTGTTGTGAGATATTCACGTATTGCCATTCCGTAGTTTGTAACCATAAAATTAGATGGTATTAGCCAAGCCGCAATTGCATTAGGTTGCATCCATTTATGGCTAAGGATAAGAAAGTATACATAAAGCCCCGCGCTCCCGCTTATATCTATTCCTGTGGCAAGAAATGCCCTTTCACGAAGGCTTTTCTTATAATTAGGCTTTATTTTCTGATATCGAAGGTATGGGGGGTTTGCAAGAATTAATGTACGTTTTTCCATTTTATCCAAGTGTAAAAAATCTCCAACCATTACATCCAGGCCAAATTGTTGCCATCTACGTTTAGCTGCTAAAACTTGATCTGGATTAATATCGATCCCACAAGCAGAATTAATACTATTCTGATTAAGAGCCTTTAAGAGCGCCCCAAAAAAGACTCCATTCCCTACAGCAGGATCACCGAAGTGAATATCTAAACTCCTCTCTTTCAAGAATCCAATTGCAATGGTAGCAATTTCGTAAGCGAGTTCTGGAGGAGTTGGATGCACTACATACTCAAAATCCTCACCGTTATTATACTTGCTCTTGTAGTGTTTATTTGTGTAACTATCAATACCTATATGCCTTTGAGAAGCTTCTAATTCAGCAATTATCTTTAAATTCATTAGATTTTTGCATAATCTTTGAACAAGCATCAACCTATCTTCAAATCTAAGATTTATTAAATATTCATAAGTTAGCTTATGAGATGTAATTTCATTAAACAACCTTCTTACATCAGATGAGTATTCATTATTCCCCTCTTTTTTTGTTCGTTTTGCCTTGCCGATTATAATTTCAGATAAATAAGCTTCTGAGAGGTCAACCCGAAACCCCCATTGATATTGCTTTAAAATAACAAGCAATTCTGAGCCAAATGCCTCAGAATCCCCATCATATAAAGTTATATGAAAATCTCCTGAAGGATGATGTGGCTTATGCTCAAGCAAAAGCAAGCTAGCATCATCAAGTTCACATCTTAAATAAACTGCTCTTCTAGGCCATCCTTTCTTAGCTGGAAAGCGACCCGGTTCAATTATATCAATATGATTAAATTTAGCCATGCGATAGTCTTCAGATATATATAATTTATCAAAAAAACGTATCGTTATATGTGGGTGAGTAGTTGATTCTGGCTCGCATATTCTCCTAATAAGCTCTAAGTGAGAACCAACTATCGTATTATTTAGATTTAACACCAGAACCTTTTTCATATTAAATCACCAAGTACCTTAGAAGAGGAAATGATGTTTCTTTATCTAAGCATATAAGCAGATCAAACATTGCTTCACCAAATTCTGTTGCTTTTCTATCCATTTCTGACTGAGTTTTCTCATTAATAAAAAGTGCCTCTAAAACATTTGTTTCCAATGCAGTTTTCTCTAAAAACCAAGAATACCCTGAAAGTAGCTTTTGCCCTGATTCTCTTAAGGTTGGTATTCTATCAATAACTTCCTGGAGCCTTTTACGTGGCGTAAGGTTAGTTACTTCAATAACATAATCCTCTGTAACTGTTCCAGAACAACAAGCTAGTATAGCTATAGAGGCAAAACAAGTCATTAGACGGCTATGTTTTAATTTAAAATTTCTAACTTTATTCTTTATCCTTTCCCTTTCAAAACCCTCTCTAATTTCTGGGGATGATTCAGCATTCTTATCATATTTCAACCTAAGCTCTCTTCGACGATTTTCGTAATTTAGAAGTAATGTTTTCCAATAACGACAAATATCATTTAATAAAAAGATAGGGAGAAAATCATTTTCATGCCTAGGGAAATCTTGAAAATATGAATGAATCATATCTTTTTTAATCGCTTCATATTCCACATCACCATAAATGCAAGTGCTCTCAAGGAGTAGCAGCATTCGAGCTGTAAAATAATTCATCTGGTCATCAGCAGGGCCTCCAAGGTGTTCAAGTATATCTGGTGTATGAAGGAGTTCAAGAAACTGGCAATCATTTGAAAACTCAGGATAGCCTTTGTTTTTTACCATCTCAATGAGCTTACCAAATAATAGATATTTTGTTTCATTTGGTCTTTTAAAATTTTTTTTGTCTTCTCTGCATACAAAAAATAAGTCTAAATCAGAATGTATACTTGCCTCACCCCTAGCATACGAGCCAACACCATATATTGTAAGGCCAGGCAAAGAATTTAGGAGCTCTGATA
>JAGXRQ010000147.1 GCA_018335675.1 Bacteroidota bacterium
GCCGGCGCAGGGAAAGCAGTTGTGGCAACAGCACGAAAACTGTCCATTATCTATTATAAAATGATAATCAACCAACAAAGTTTCAACCCAAATGCGCTACTTGAATTTCAACAAAAATATAAACAAAAGAAAATCAATCAGTTAAGGATGAAATTAGCTAAACTGGAAGCTGCATGAACGAGGAAGTTATATAAGAGGTTGCCGGTTATGGGTTTGTGTTTTTACTACTAAGGTTTTAAAAGAAGGATAAGGTTTGCTTTGAATCACATAACTGCAGGTAAATGATTAAAAATAACCAAATCTAAAAAGTATATTTAATATGGTTAATTGTTGATTGCGACTTTGCGCGAAATAATTAACAAAAACACCATGCGCATCAAATAAGGAAATACCCCTATTTCATTCAACAATTTGCTTACAACCTATATCATTCCTTCAAGTTTTTGCTTTTTCTGACTAAAATAACATACACTTAGAGTTAAGTAGCTCTTCAAACGTAATAAAAACTGATTAAATCAGGCTTTGTCAATTTATTTTTATCTTATATCGACATTATATAATTTTAAATCTATATTTTTGCGCATTGTTGTTTTTTGCTATTTAGAATTTCTAAAATGAAAAAAAATGAAAGATATAAGAATACGGCTATTTAGGGCGAACCATAATGGAGAAGACAGATTGTTTATTAAGTTTCCTTTCAACAAAGAGTTACAAGACATTGTAAAGAAGATTAAGAAAGTGACCTACAGCAAAACATATACTGCCTGGTATGTGTTTTTTTCGGCCGAAAACCTCCAAATGGTAAAAGATCATTTAAGTGAGTATGGAAAGCTAGACATTGGCAATCTTGAGCAGGAAATAAAAGCTGAGGAAATACAAAATCAAGAGGCAAACGATTATGGCCTTTACGTTACGGAAAACCTTATACAATTTGATCAATACTTAAATCATAAAAGATACAGTCCTTCTACCATAAAAACATATAAAGAAGCAGTAAAGAAGTTTCTAGACTATGTAAATTTAAACATTGAAGATATTACTAATGTGGATCTAATTTTATACAACAATTACTTGAGAGATAACAATTATTCTCACACTTTTCAAAATCAGGTTGCAAGTGGCTTGAAGCTGTTTTTCAGCAGGTTATATAATATAAAATTTGATATAGATAAAATAGAAAGACCAAGGAGGGAGCATAAATTGCCAAACGTTTTGAGCAAAGAGGAAGTTAGTTCTATTTTAAACACATTCAGAAACATAAAGCACCGCACAATGATTAGTTTGATATATGCATGCGGATTGAGAAGAGGCGAATTGCTTGATCTTAAACCATCATGTATAGACAGCGACAGAAAAGTGCTTTATATAAGACAGGCTAAAGGCCTCAAAGACAGAGTTGTGCCAATTTCAGACAAGACAATAAACATGCTCAGAGATTATTACAAAATTTACCGACCTAAGATTTGGCTTTTCGAGGGGCAATATCCCGGACAGAGATATTCTGAGCAGAGTCTACAGAGCGTATTTAAGAGAGCTTTACAGTCGGCAAGGATAAAAAAGCCGGCAACGCTTCATTGGTTGAGGCACAGTTATGCAACACATTTGTTGGAGCAAGGGACGGATTTGCGATACATACAAGAATTGCTAGGACATAAGAGCAGCAAGACAACCGAAATTTACACACATGTAAGCACGCGAAATTTACAAAACATCAGGTCTCCTTTTGACGATTTGTAAGGCTTGTTGGTAGCTTGGAGAGCTCAAAGTAGTTATCTCTGACACTAGCTGTTTCATCATCTTATCTAATATTAATGAGTTACCGCCAATGCGATGAGAAAAAATCGAATCTGATAATAAAATCAGAAAAAATATACAAAGAAGAAATAATACGTTAAGATTATTTGATTTTCTTTACAAAAGAACCTATATTTGTAAAGAAATACACAAAATCTTTACATAATGAAAAGCGAAGAATGGATATTGGCTGAATTGCCATTAAATATTGATATTGAGAGTAAACGAGTTTTAAAATCGTTACCTTCAGCACACGCTTCTTTGGCAGAGTTAAAAGGCATTGTTTCAACAATCCCTAATCAAACAATTCTATTAAACACCCTTGGATTACAAGAAGCCAAAGATAGTTCTGCAATCGAAAACATTATAACTACTCACGACGACTTATATAAATCCGAATTAAATCTTGAGAATTTTAATTCGTTAAATGCTAAGGAAGTTCAGAATTATATCTCTGCTCTGAAAAAAGGATTTGAGTTAATTAAGAAAAATGAAATTCTGACTACAAGAATAATCCTTGAAATCCAAGAAGAACTTGAGAAGAATAAAGCAGGGTTCCGAAAACTACCAGGAACTGCACTGAAAAACTCCATAACAGGCGAAACAATTTATACTCCTCCCCAAGACTTTGAAGAGATAAAAAGACTGATGACAAACCTTGAAAGGTTTATCAACGAGAACGAAATTTGTGATTATGACCCTTTGGTAAAAATGGCTATTATTCACTATCAATTTGAAAGCATCCATCCATTTTATGATGGCAACGGAAGAACCGGAAGAATAATTAACATTTTGTATCTCGTTATTCAAGGACTACAAAATCTTCCTATTCTATATTTAAGTAACTACATAATTAAAAACAAATCCGATTACTATAGACTTTTACAAGAAGTTAGAGAAAAGAATAACTGGGAAGAATGGTTGTTATTTATGATTAATGGAGTTGAAATTATTTCAAAAGAAACTATTTCATTAATTATCCAGATTCGCGATTTAATGATGCAATTCAAGCATACCTTAAGAAACAATTATAAGTTTTACAGCCAAGACCTTTTAAACAACTTATTTAAGCATCCTTACACAAAGATTGAATTCATTGTTAGGGATTTAAACGTTTCAAGAATTACTGCTGCTAATTATTTAAATAAGTTATCTGAAGATGGTTTATTGAGAAAAGAAAAGTTAGGCACAGGAAATTATTACATAAATCAACCATTATTTGACCTTTTAACCAGACGATGATTAATGCACAGGCGGTAACAAGGTGTAGCCAATGTGGGTTGATACCGGGAACTCAGAACGGTTTATCACGTTAGGTACGATTTCGTTTATAAAGCCAATACTTGAAAAAACATCAACAACAATTTTAGAATTTCTAAAGAAATTGAGCAAGAGGCACTTAAGCTAGCTGGTGAAAAGTAGTTTTTAGGTTAGTGCTTTTGCGCCTTTATACAACGGTGGGCTAATATAATTGCTCACTGACGCTCAGGTTTGAAATTTAGAATAATTCATTTAATTTGGGTGGGTGTTGAAAGTGTGGAAGCAGTTAATAAGAGGAGAAATAACTTCGCCAGTTTCAAGTTCTATTTCATAAAATTCGACCATCAATTGAGTTTCCAATGCTTAGTTTGTTGCAAAAAAAATGACACCGTTGCTAATTCGAATTAAAAAATTATTATCTTGCAGCATTAAAAACATAAAATGCATACTTTAACATCCAATTCATAATACATAGTATGCATTATGAATATATATAAAGGAGTTGTATGCAATTCAGCTTTGAATGATCATAATTGTTGAAACAACCTGTTTTCAGGATTATTTAATGAATAGATTATTTGTTTATCGGGGAGACAACACTGGATGGAGGAATATTTTAAGGAAAATTAAAAATTTGACATTCAAAGCCTTGGCGGATTGCCGTTGAAAGACTTGCTTTCAGAACGCAAAGA
>JAGXRQ010000148.1 GCA_018335675.1 Bacteroidota bacterium
TTCATGGGAACGAGGTGCTAATGAAAATATAAATGGGCTTATCAGGCAATACTTTCCTAAAGGGTCTTCTTTTGAAAATATTACTAATCAACAAATTCAATATGTTCAACACAAGTTAAATAACAGACCAAGAAAAAAATTGGGGTTCTTATCACCAATTGAATTTTTATCATTAAATTTGATTAAACAAAAAGTTGCATTTGTGACTTGAATTCAGCCTGTCTTAAAACAATTATTATGGATAATGTTAACAATCAAAATCAAGATATACTTAATATAATGCTGATTGAAGACGATTTTGATCATGCCGAATTAACTAAGCGAATAATAAGTAACTTAGGAAAGACAGTAAAGTTAATTCACGTTAAAAGCGGCGAGAAAGCCTTGGATTATCTTTTGCATAAATGCAATGCTAACAAGGTAAATGAAATTGATTTAATAATTTTAGATTTAAGACTTCCCGGCATAGACGGAATAGATATTCTCAAAAGAATAAAAGAAACAAAAGAGATAAAAGGCATTCCTGTAATGGTATTAAGCACTTCAGGTTTTAACCACGATAAGAATCTTGCAAAAAAACACAAAGCAAATTACTATCTTGTAAAACCCCTTGATCAGAAAGAGTTCATTAAGACCTTGAAAGAATTAAAATTATTCTAGAAAGAAGGATTTAACCTACTTTTTTATCAATTTTATTATTCTCTCATTGCCATCAACTTCTACCCTTAAAAAGTACACCCCTGACGGTTTGTTGCCAAATGAATAAGGAATTGTATTTCTACCAACATTTAGATTAATTCGAAAATATAATAATTCATTCATAACAGCATCGTATAATCTAACATTTGCCACAGACGATTTACTTGAATTGTTAAACTCCAAATGCACATAATTGGCAAATGGGTTAGGAAACACATTCACTTTAAGTTCATTATTTCCTGCTAAATCTTCAAAATCAAAAATTGATACATCTTCATCAATTATTTGAAATTCAAATACTCCAATATCAATTCTTTCACCTTTAATCCTTGGGTTACCAAGTAAATCAAATTCAAAAACGCCCAATTCATCCGAAAATTCGTATCCGGCATTAATACATGGAGATTCTGAATTCAACTCAAACCAGAAATCTGTTTCCTCAAACAATGGATCTTCATCAATATTGTTTTCGAAGCTTCCCAGAAATGCCTCTCCAATTGCTCCTCCCTGCATACCTTCTAACCCGCCTTCAAGGTTGTTGTTATAGAAATCGGGAGCAGAATTAACGTCCCATATAAAAATCTGATTTATTTGATTGGGATAAGATGTGTTGTTTCTTATTATGTTATTAAAAAATTTCGGGGCACTGCCTTCAAAAAAGTATAAACCTCCCCCATATCCTGCATAATTATTCATAATATTATTATTGGCAATCACAACCGAAGCATCAATAAAAGCAATTCCTCCGCCAAAAAACATAGCAGTATTATTTGTAATAAGATTATTGGAGATAACACCATCAGAATCAGCCCTCAAAACACCGATACCACCTCCAAGAGGAGCATCATTTGCATTTATTATACAATTGTAAATTGTAGGATTGGCTTCTTCAATGGCAACTGCACCTCCAATTCCTTCAGAGAAATTATTATAAAACTCAGACCAGGCAATTTCTACATTGCTTTTCATCATAAAAACAGCACCACCATACGCGTAAATCGAATTATCGAAAGTTTGAACAGTATTGTTATGAAATAAACAATTCTTTATTACAGCCTCAGTATCATAAACATAAATGGCTCCACCTTTTGTATAAGCATAATTATGACGAAATACGGAGTTTTCTATAATGGCTTTTTTGGGACCTATAATTCTAAGAGCCCCTCCTTCAATGTAGTCGGCTGAAGAAACTTTTGAAAACTCGAAAATACAATGCTTAAAAATTGCTTCAGATTCACTACGACCGTTTAGTCTGATTCCATTCCATCCACCACCGGGCTTATAGGTATCGTATATCCCTAATGTATCAGTAGCAGTAAAAATGATTGGCTCATCTTCAGTTCCTTCTGCTATAATATTTCCTTCAATATTAATATTAAAATATCCATGAAACAAAACAACTGTCCCTTTCGGAATTTCCCATGTAGAACATTGAGATACAAATACATCCTCAACTACATGCAGGGTATCAGGCACATTTGAAAATGAGTTATTTGAAAGTAAAGCAGCAACAAAAAATGTTACAATCAAGACATGACTTTTAATGGTAAATTTTTTCATTTCTAATAACGGATTATGTTAATCATAAAGTTTTACATATTCATATTTATTGCCTCTTGCATCAAGAAATTTTATAAAATCACTATAATTAATAACGAGAGAGGCAGTATTCTCATTTGGATGGAAACTAATTCTATCACTATTTTTCAAATTATCATCCAGAAACAAATGCACATGACTATCGATATCGTTAATTAAGCCAAGTGGCGTAACTGAGCCGGGATAAACACCTAAATACTTCTTCATTCTTTCAGGCGATGCAAAAGATAATTTTCCTTGTTTCAATTTAAGCTCCAAATTTCTTATATCTAATACTTGCCTATGCTCGATAATTACAAGATAATGCTTATTACCCTTGTGATTTCTGAAAAACAAATTCTTGCAATGAGTTGCATCAAGATCTTTCCAATATTGGGAAGCTATCTCTACAGTAGGAGCTGCCGGATGCTCATGATATTCAAACTTTATATTAAGTTCGTTAAGCTGTTTATATAGCTTGGGATCTCCATTCATTAAAACAGATTTTAAAATTTACAGTCAAAACTAATATAAAAATCATTGAATTCAGTAGGGATTGTAATTATTTGATTCGCTGAGTGTTTTTTTTATAGTGCATTCTTTGAATACATTCTTCGTTCAACTTTTTTCTTGAATAATTGACAAAAAATCAAGGCTTCGGAAATCAAGTTTAGCTTATATTTATTATTAGTTTAGAACAATAAACTTCATGTTTATATGTTAATAATGAAAATAAAAAAAACTAGTTTAACATTTAAGTCAAATTATTTTGAACCTTAATTTTAAAAAAATGAATAGAATAATTAGAAAAACAACAACACTGGCAATACTAAGTATTGTATTATTCAGTAATAATGAAGGATTCGCTCAGCATCACTTAGGAGTGAGCTATGGTTTTTATAATCAAAAGGTTTTTATTAAAGAGGGTTTTAACAATGCAACATCCGATATTTTTAATCAAATGGGTGTATCTTACCATTATGGAATATCCAAGGAGAAATTTTTTAATAAATTCTTGGTAGAACTTAACATGGGCAAAAGGGTTTTTTCTTATTAGCTGAATTCAAGTCACAAATGCAACTTTTTGTTTAATCAAATTTAATGATAAAAATTCAATTGGTGATAAGAACCCCAATTTTTTTCTTGGTCTGTTATTTAACTTGTGTTGAACATATTGAATTTGTTGATTAGTAATATTTTCAAAAGAAGACCCTTTAGGAAAGTATTGCCTGATAAGCCCATTTATATTTTCATTAGCACCT
>JAGXRQ010000149.1 GCA_018335675.1 Bacteroidota bacterium
TTAAACATACCGGGGAATATTGCCGGTGATGCTTTTATTGAAAATGGGATCAATAAATTGTTTTTTACAGGCTCGGTTCCTGTTGGTAAAAAATTAATGAAAAGTGCTTCTGAAAAACTTCTTCCTCTTTCACTTGAACTCGGGGGAAATGATGCGATGATTATATGTGAGGATGCAAATCTTTTCCGTGCTGTAGGCGGGGCTTTATGGGCAGGTCTTTCTAATTCAGGGCAATCTTGTGCCGGTGTTGAAAGAATTTATGTTAATTCAAAAATTTATGATAACTTCATTACTCTCCTTAAAGAAGAAATAAGAAAATTACGTCAGGGAGAAGATATCGACTTTAATGTTGAGATAGGTTCTTTAACAACAGAAAATCAACTTAAGACAGTTAAACAGCACATTCGGGATGCAGAAGAAAAAGGAGCAAAAATCACCTCTTATCCATCCACCAGAGAAAATATTTCCGGATTATTTCACCCATTAACGATTATCGAAAATGTAAATGATGACATGCTTGTGATGAAGGAAGAAACTTTTGGACCTGTTCTTGCAATCACTAAATTTGAGACTATCGAAGAAGCAATAACAAAAGCCAATAATTCGAATTTAGGTTTGACAGCTTCAATATGGACAAATGACAAAGAGAATGCTCATCTCATAGCTTCTAAACTGGAAGCAGGTGCAATTACAATCAATGATCATTTGATGAGTCATGGGCTTGCAGAAACACCATGGGGTGGGTTTAAACAATCCGGTTTAGGTAGAACACATAGTTATCTGGGACTTGAAGAAATGACGCAACCGCGCGTTGTAATTGATGACATAATGCCCGGTATTCAGAAAAATATGTGGTGGTATCCACACAATAAGTCAATCTATGACGGATTAAAAGGAGGAATTGAATTCCTTTACTCTAAAGAAATGATAAAGAGATTCAATGGACTTGGAAAACTAATCCGGGTCTTTTTAGGATCTTTCAGTAGATACCGTTAATCTTATTAAATATAAAATAGGGTTGTCGTTATTAGAGAACTAATTTATTTAAAGACAACCCTCTTCAAATACAAAGCTATTCTATTTTTCGCTTAACAGTTTCTCTTTATAAACAGCCAAATTCTTTAACTGTTCCTCATTCAACTTTGGATAAAATGGCTTCAGTCTTGCCAAAGTCTGGGCGATGATTTCAGAAATTGCTAATCTTGCAAACCATTTTTTATCTGCAGGAATAACATACCATGGAGCAAATTTTGTACTAGTGTTCATTAAGCACTCTTCATAAGCAGCTTTGTATTCTGACCAATGAGCCCTCTCTTTTAAATCCGAGGCTGAAAACTTCCAATTCTTAGCAGGGTCTTCAAGCCGTTTTAAGAATCTCTTCTTTTGTTCGGCTTTAGAAACATGAAGAAAGAATTTAACCGTAATAACACCATTTTCATATAGGTATCTTTCAAAGTCTCTTATTTGACGATACCTGTTATCCCAAATATTTTTGTTAATAAGAGGTTCGGGAAGTTTTGCATATTTAATATAGTCGTGTACTTTAACTACAAGAACTTCCTCATAATGCGAACGGTTAAAAATTCCGATTCTTCCTCTTTCCGGGAGTGATTTGTTGATTCGCCACAAATAGTCGTGATCTAATTCTTCCGCTGAAGGTTGTTTGAAACTGAATACCTGACAGCCTTGCGGATTTAATCCGCTCATAACGTGTTTAATTGCACCATCCTTCCCCGCAGCGTCCATTGCTTGAAAGATAATAAGGAGAGCATATTTGTCGTGTGCATAAAGTTTGTCTTGTAAAATCGACGTTTTTTCAATGTTTTTATGCATGCGTTTCTCGGCTGCTTCTTTTGATTTGAAGCCTCCGGAGTAATCTGTTGGAAAATCGTCAATATCGATTTTCTTTTTGTAAATAACCTTAAATTTACTAAGATTCATACTTCCAACCTCTCTTATTTTTGAATTTGGAATTGATTTGATGTAAATATAATTAACTTTATATCAATTTTGGAAGTAGAATTATCACAATTTTAAAGATTTTTGCTTTTTTTCAAATAAATGAGTCATTTCGTTAAAACAATGAATTCGACATTCTAAATGTTTAAGTAAGCCTGGATTTTCGAATTCTGACTTATATCACTTGTAAAAAGAACAACCGAGAATTCCATATTTTGGCTTCTATTTAATCGTTAAAATATCTTATATTTTCCGTTCACATTTAGGTTTTTTATGGCAGATAAAGAGTTTTTAAAGAAATATAATTTACCAATAAATTTTTTCAATAGAGATTTAAGCTGGATTGAGTTTAATAGACGTGTTCTTGAAGAAGCATTAAATCCGGAACTTCCTTTACTTGAAAAAGTAAAATTTATTTCAATTTTCGCTTCCAATCTTGATGAATTTTACATGATTCGTGTATCCGGGATTAAAGACCAAATTGCTGCTGGAATAACAGAACCTACAATTGATGGTCTTACTCCTCAGGCAGAATTGCAAAGAATTGAAAAAGCTGTTAAACCGATGTCGGAGACATTAAACAATTTGTGGTTGAATGAAGTAGTTCCTAACCTTAAGAAGCATAATGTACATATTGTTGACTATAAAACCCTCTCTGAAGCAGATAAAGAAAAACTAACTGATTATTTCAAGAAAGAGATATTTCCTGTTTTAACTCCACTTGCTTTTGATCCCGGCCGACCTTTTCCATATATCTCAAATTTAAGCTTAAGTCTTGCCGTTCTCATTAAAAATCCGAAGGGGGATAAGCATTTTGCAAGGGTCAAAGTACCAAGCATTTTACCGAGATTATTACAAATAGATAAAATAATTCAAAACGAAAAAAAGAAAATTAACGGACAGAGGATTACAGCAAAATTTATTTGGCTTGGTGATTTAATGCGTGAAAACCTTGAATATCTTTTCCCAAAGATGGAAATTGTTGAAGCACACCGTTTTAGAATAACCCGCGATACCGATATTGAAATTCAAGAGGATGAAGCGGATGATTTACTTACACTTATCGAAGAGAATATTAGACAAAGAAGGTTCGGATCCGTTGTAAGGCTTGAAATTAATAAAAACATGCCTCTATTCATGAAAGATACTCTTCTTGAGAATTTACAAATTGGGAATGAAGACGTTCAGGAAATGGATGGTCCTTTAGGAATTAA
>JAGXRQ010000150.1 GCA_018335675.1 Bacteroidota bacterium
CGTTTTCGGTGGTAGCTTCCTTAGTAAGGATACATCTGATAAGCTTGTTGGATGTGTTTGAATTACTAAGAAGCACGAACCGATATTATTTAAAACGAACAGGCTCTCCTCCAATAAATTTGCAGTATAACCTGCAATTTATATAGGGGGTGGCTTTTAAAAATAAAATCATAATGCCTGTTTATCTGGTAGTTACGTTTGAAAAAGAGTAAAATTACTTTTTAGTCGGATAATAGTGATAATTTATATTGATTGTTTTTTTTTTTTTGATTTTTTAACTTTTAAAGGTAATAATTAAGGTTTAGTAGTTAGAAATCAATTAATTGTTGGTCTCGCGCAGAGGCGCAAAGGGCGCGGAGAATGGTTCTCGCAGAGGCGCGGAGGGGTTATATCTATTCGAATAATTTATCAAATATTGTTTTCCAGAAACGAAATATATACATTAAAGAAATAGTCATCTTTAAGAAAGTCCATTGATAAATAAAGCCTAATCTGCTTGTTGCTACCAATTATTAAAAGAACCGAATTAATGTGTGAAGTAGAACTGTTTGAATATAGGTTGCTAGATGAAAATATTATCTTATTTTTTGAAAATAATTCTTTTGTTTCTAATATTCCTTCTAAATATGTTTTGTTTGTTGGGTGTGAAATAATCAGAAAGGTTTCTTTATTACTCAATTTTTTAATTACATCTCTTATAGTGCGATTATAGCATTCTGAACAAGCATCTTGTTTTAGATATAGCACTGAAAGTTCTTTGTATTTATTTAAATACTCATCAACTATCTCACTGTTTGATTGCACTACAGTACCATTTAAATCATAATTTAGCAAAAAAACTTCATTTAGCATGGAGATTTGATACTCAAGATAGCCCTTTTCCTGAGTTGGTTTATTCTTTAACTTCTTATTCACTTCATTTAAGTTAAAGCTTAAAGCTACTGAAGCAATTAAGAATATCAGAAACAAGATAAATGAAATATCTATTCTAATCTTACTTTTACTTTGATTCATACTTTGATAATGATTCTGAAATTCAAAAAATGGGAGTTTTTAATATTATTAATTACAATAAAACTATTATTAATCTATCAACTCGAGTAGTTTTCCAATCCTTTTATTATAGAAAATGTACTTTTCACAATCTTTATTTGGAAAAATCTCGCCATTGGGTAGCTTCATTACCCGATATGGTTGATTGCTGTTTTCTTTAAACTGTTGATTCAACGTTCTTTTACTGCCTATATCCTTCTCTATTTGCTGTAATGTGTTTTTTGAGACAAAATCGTTTTGCTCCCAATAGGAACTTTCAAACATAACAACTGGACTTATTTGAAATTCTAAAAACAGATTAAAATCATCTTTTTCTAAATTGATATAAGTTGGTTTGGTGCTGAGAGTTTTAAATGTTGTAACTAACTCAATCTCATCAATATTATATCCACTAATTATTGTTTTTGGCCAACATTTATCATCATTCCATTCAAATACAATTCTCATCCAACCCAGAACAAATTTATTATGTTGATAGCTATATCTTTTACATTTTAAAAGATTGATTGAATCAATCTCATTGGTTTCCGAATTTATGTAAATACTACCTTCATAATTGTATTTAATGCTATTATCATTGGATTTTGGTTTAAACTGTACTTCAATTTTAGACTTGCTCAAGATATTTATTTGAGAGTGGAAACGTTTTGCATTCTTGCGACTTAATGGACCGTCCATTTCAAACCACCTAAATGAATTCAGCAATGCGTTTACTTCCGGTTGATAATCTGATGCAGCTCCAATTCCTGTGTTATCATAGTCTACGTAGTTCTCAGAAATATATTTTAGCCAAGTTTCTTTTCTGTCACTTTTCCTCATATTTGTAGCAGCAAAAAACAGACTGTTTGCTGGTATTATGCAATCATGCCCGAATGACACTAATACACCAGCCGCTTCAGTAAAAGAGACGTATTTGCTATTTATTTTAGCGATTTCTGAATAATATGCTTTTATTCCTGTTGGTGTTGATATATTGCATTTTTCATATTTAGATGCAGTAGTATGTAAAATTCTACTATCGCTGCTTTTTGTCCCTGATTGTGAAAGACCCATTAAAGAATGAAAAAAAATAAGCAAAACTATTGCAGATGGTAAAAAGACCTTCATAAATTGTAGAGTCTGGTTAATAAATAAAAAAAACTTTTGTTTCAAAATAACATTCATTTGAAAATTGAGACTTACAAAGATTTTATAAATCCAGAGTAAACCTGTATATTTTAATAACTTGTTTTTCAGAATCAGCAAAAACAGACGAATAAAAATATGGACTAATATATCCTTCTATTTTAAAACCTTTTGGTACATCAACATCGGCAACAAGCACTTGATCCTTATATATTTGCAAGCCATCAAAGTTTGTGTGCTCTCCACGAGTGTATGAGCGAAAAAGTAAATCTCTCTCTTCAATATATTCAAGACCTGTGTAGAATCCGCATTTTTTGCGGTCTTCGTGGAATATTCTATCTAAATCCCTCAAATTATTTGATTCGGTGTAATTTGTATTCATGTTAGTCCCTTTCCCTCCAAAAGATTTTATCGGAACAAAATCTTTATCACAAAAATAGATAAGAGAATCAATCTCGAAATTCAAAAAGAAATGCCCCTTGCCATCAGTATCAAAACTTATAAAGCTTAAATGACCTAGATATTTATAATTATCATATACCAAAGATCTGCGACCGAGTACCTCTGTAATAATACTGTTTTTATAGTCTAATTTTGCAATTATGCGACCCTCTCTATAATAATCTTCTGATATTATCATATTAAAAGTAGGGTGTTCAGAATAAACTTCATAATATATATAATTACACTACTGAACGACTAAAAAAAAATAGGGGTTAATCCCCGAAGGTTTCACCCCATGTTGTAAGTTTGCTTTGCGAACAACAAACAACATGAGCAAAAATACGGAAATAAAATTTGTCGGACAGCCGATTTTCAAACAAGTAATAAGTCTTATTGATGCGATTGGTATCAAAAGCATAGTGAAGAAGCATAATGCAGATCATTATTACAAGGC